>JAJRXE010000333.1 GCA_024276455.1 Calditrichota bacterium | reverse complement strand
TTTTGTCCGCCTCGATTTGTTGATGTAAGAACCGCTTGGTGATGGTCACATGGATTTCGCGTTTTAACTTGCGGACGTAAATGGTACGCGGCGGAGATTGCCGCAGTTGTCCTGCGGCATCTTTCCACTCCATGAAATAGCGGTAAAATCCGGGTTTGATTACCCGGTCACCGTAAGTCCGCCAATCCCATACTACGGTTGTCGTGTCCGAGGTAAGTACCTTTTGCTGAAAAACGCGCTCGTTATTCAGGGTTTCCACCACCAGGCGCCCTTTCAATACTTCTGGATAAACCGCAATGGGATAAATTTTGAAGGAAATAGCAGCTGGATTTACCAACACCTTGCTTTCGTTCGGTTTCAGGAGCTCCTGTAGTTCTTCGGCGGTGTAATAACTCGATTGATCTTTTCGACGCAAAACCGAAATGTTGAGAGCATTGCTGGAAGTGTCGAACACGGACTTCAGAAAACCCGCCAGCGCCAGGGCGCGTTTTTGCTGACGCTCGTCTGTTAAAACGTAGATGCCCTCCGGAATGGTGTCGGCGGAGGCGTAAATTCTCTCCAACGATTTTAAGTAATCGGGAGTCAGAATTTCGCGCAGGGAGAGATTAACCGGTGTTTCGGGAACCGGCTCCGTCTGATATTGCAATGCTTGATGGATTAGGCTGCTGTCCAATTTCACCAGATCGGTGTAAGAGAGCCGCTGCAGAATGGCGGGATCCAGATTGGGGTCGATGTCCCGTTTTACATGGAATTCGTAAACATCGGCCGCGTCGATGGGCGAATAGCAATAAAACTGCGGCACCAGCTCGATCCGGGTCATTGGGGGTAAAAATTCGGTTCTTCCGGCCGGTGGCGGCAGCAAACCGGGTACCCGCCGTACTCGCTCGAATTCGTACACAAGAAACGCCTCGTGATTCCCGTTGCTGATGGCGGAGATGTCTCCCAGGGGATAAGTGAAACCGTAACCCACACTGATCGGTCCCATCACATGAAGCCGTCCGCGTCCCCATAATAAGTTCTCTCCATAGCCGCCCTGGAATAGTCCCCAGTTGTCGTCGTAAACCTGGAGATACCCACGAGGATTGTAAGCGGCATTGGCATCGTTTCCGCCCAGAGCAAAGGAAATCCCCCGCATCTGGTAGGTGAAAGAAAGCGCCATCACGGGTTCCAATCGGACGTTATCGTCTGCGAGAGCCAGTTTGGGACGATTCAGGTGTTTGATTCCAAATCCCAGCACAAAATTGGAAGAAAGCGCCAGGGTAGCACCCACCGAAACATCTGGTTGCCACAGCGAGGTAGATCCGGCAAATACCGGATCATCCGGATCAACCAGATCGAAATTCCCGCTGTTGTACGACAAATTTCGCAACCCCAGACCCGCCCCCAGAGAAATAATGCCAAAGAAATGGCGTGAGAGGGTTAAAGAAAGTTCCATTTCCGTGAGCAACGGCATGGTGAAGAATTGAGATTGCAGTCCGGCCGTGAACCGATACGGCAATTTCCCGGGCAGGTTTAATACAAAGTAGCCCGCTTTCAGAGCAGTTTTGTCGCCTTCCAGAAGCCCGAAATGGAAGATTTTGAAACCGGCTTCCAGCGCAACGGTCTGAAAAGCTCCCAGGGAGGGATTCGCCATAGCGGAACGCCATTCGTAAAGGTT
>JAJRXE010000332.1 GCA_024276455.1 Calditrichota bacterium | reverse complement strand
GAACACCCGCACCGGTTTCGTTTTCCCTTTTACCCGCAGCAAATCCAGGGGTCGGACCACGATTTTGTCTTTCACCATGTGGTAGGTGTCTTCGCTAATCATGATTTTGGTCTGGTAAATCTTGTTAGCCGTTTCCAGACGGGCGGCCAGGTTCACCGCATCGCCCATCACGGTGTAATCGAACACGTGGCGCGAACCCATGTTGCCGACAATCATGGGACCGCTGTTAATTCCGATGCGGCAGTTTAGCTCCCGCACCACCGCCTGAAATTTCTTCAAGTTGAGCTTCTTGATTCGCTCCTGCATTTCCAGAGCGGCGTAACAGGCGTTCAGGGCATGGGTTTCGTAATACACCGGAGCACCAAATTCTGCCATAATGGCATCGCCCTCGTACTTGTCGATGATGCCGTCGTACTTCAGAATGATGTCGGTCATTTCGGTTAAATAAAGATTAATCAGATTGACCAGCTCCCGGGGAGACAGGTTCTCCGAGACAGAAGTAAAACTTGCCAGGTCGGTAAACATTACCGTAATAACCCGCTCTTCGCCGCCCAACTGCACTTTGTCCGGATGATCTAACAGCTCTTTAATGACTTTTTTGGGAACGTAACGTTCGAACACGCTGGTGATGATTCGTTTTTCCCGCTGGGTGATGACGTACTGGTGCAGGTTCCCCGCCACGAAGCTCAGAAAAATAGCCAGGGTTGGGGCAACCATTTCCAGCAATAGCAGGTGGCGGGAAAATAGCCAGAAAGAGAGTAGATTAAAACCGAGGAGCACTGCCAGAGAAAGCCCTACCGCCCAGACGACCGGCAGCCGCAGGGTGGCGAGGTAAATTAACAAAATGAGTGTCAGGATTATGAGGAGCACAAAGCCAAAGGACAGTTGATGAATGAATCGACGGGTGAGAATTGTCCAGATGGCGTTGGCGTGAATTTCCACTCCGGGCATTTCCACCTTGCGGATTTGTCCGTTGGGATCGGGATATTCGAAGAACGGGGTGGGGAAGTTGTCGTGATGTTCGGAGACCGTGGAGCCAATCAGAACGATTTTGTCCTTGAAAATTCCCGCCGGGAGGAGTTCGCTGGAAAAATAGTCCAGATCGTAGTCGCCCTTCAGGGTAAAGGTTTCGTCGTCGATCACCGAGTCGAAAGAGTAGGACGGAAATGTTCCCGCCGGACCGGCAAAATTAATCATCATGAGCTGGTCGTCCTGAAGAGGAATGGTGAGCCGCCCAAAATGAAGGGTGTTTTTCACCAATTGAGGCGTCAGATTTTCCCCCAATTGCAAATATTTACGCAACACTTCCAGACCAAAAGAGGGCAACCATCCGTTGTGGAATTTTTGGATCACGAAATAACGGCGGTAAATCCCGTCGGCATCTGCCTGAATGGCGGTGGTACCCCAACTTGCTCCGGCCTCTAAAAAAAGCGGAATGGGGGTGACCGGTAACAAGTAGGATTGAATTCGTCCGGGCGTGTAGCGTTCTTCCAGCTTGCCGGTCAGCACCACATTGTGCCAGCGCTGCAGGGTTTCCGCCAGAGCCGAGTCGCTGGCTGGACCGTATTTGTCGGGTACATCCAGAATCACGTCCAGGCCGATCACCTTGGCGCCCGCCCGGTTCAAATTTTCGATTACATGGGCAAAATATTGGCGTGGCCAGGGCCAGCGATCCGGCAGTGATTCCGAAGACTGGTCGTCGATGGTGACCAGCACAATGGGAGAATCTTTCACAGACAGCGGTCCCCGGCGACTGAAGCGCCAGTCGATGGTCTTGAGTTCCAGTGATTGAAGCGCCGGAATCTGACGCAGAAGCAGGGTCATCAGAAAGACCCCCAGAACCACCAGGGTCATGGCAAGCGGAGAGTATTTTTTCATAAAGGAACCTGTTCTGATTGTTGTTTCGGAAACTGTTCATCCCGGAAAAACCGGGATTGCCGGGAACAGAGCCGGAACGGCCCTACCGCCCCGGAATTGCTTTCCGTTTGAGTAGTGGGCAATCGGGTATTCTTCTTAATCACCGCCTTAAAAATTTATTTCCAGCCGGGCCGAGTAGATGAAATCGTCGTATTCCCGATCGCCCCGGTACATGATCCAATTTCCTAAAACGCTCAGGGTACCCAGGTTTTTGAGCGAATAGGTCATTCGGGCTGCCAGGTAATTCCGCTTGTATTTGATGTTCACCTGCCCGAGGGAATAGGTCTGATTGGTTAAATCCGAAAAACGCCCGTAAAGTCGCAGAAAGAGCTGGTCTTCGGTAAACAAGCGACGGAAACTGTATTGGATTCCAGCGCCAAAGGTCACCATATCCAGAGAGCTGGCATATTCGGTTCCCTCGCCGGTTTTTGTTTGCTGGTAACGAAATTCCACATTGGTTTGCAAAGGAATCCGGTAGCGCACCAACCAATTGACCCCGAAATAGTTGGAATTGCTTTCTGCGTACTGGTTAATCTGATCGGTGCGGTTGTAGGTCATCAAATCAATTCCCAGGCGATTTATTTGATTAAAAAGCTGGAATTGATAGGCGGTGTGAAAATTGAAAGAATTGGTTTGGTTGTCCTCCGGCCGAATAGCCAGGGTGGTGTCTTCGGCGGTTAACCCGTTGGTTCGGGAATAGTTGTTGTAGCCCACCACAATTTCCGGCAAATTTCCCCGGGGGAAATAAGAGAGGTTGACGTAAATATTCTGGTTTGTGGTGGTGGCTGCCTTGGATTTTTGCAGATTGTTGTGGTAATTGCGGAAACCAAGTACCAGAAAAACCTGCCGGTTCATCAGATTAATGCGGTCGGAAATGTGGAACCCGCGGTTATCCCGTAGCATGTAAGGCTGTCCCAGGCTGTGGTAGCCCTGGTCCACCGACTCGTACAGGAAAGAGAGGTAGTTGTTGAAATAACGCAGCCGCACCCGGCCGTGATACGCCAGGCTGGGTTGTAAAATCAGATATTCGTTTACGGTAATGAACTGGGTGGCAAAGTCGTAGGTTTTTCGCAGCGATTCGTCCAGTTGGCCGGTCGCAACCAGGGTGTCGAAGGGAATGGACCCGCCGCTAATATTGCTGTTGTAAAGGCTGGCGCTGACGCTTCCGTCGAGAATAAAGCGGTTCCGATCCAGGCTCAAGAAGAGGTCGCTGCCAAACACCACGTTTTCTTCCGGATTACTGCCGTACTGGATGCTGCTGGTGTCGTCCCGGGCATTGAGGAAGGTGAAACCGAAGTCCATGGTTTTCCGGTCGCCGAAACTGGTTCGCAGAGCCAGAATTTTGCGCCGGTAGGTTCCCCCAATAATCCGGGTGCTGGTTTCGCCGGTAATGGGATTGGTGTAGGTGTATTCCGTTCCTTCCACCGCCCGCCGGGTGTCTCCGTAAGCCACATCGATGTTTAGAAATTTCAGAAACATAGACCCCTGAATGCCTCGCAGGAAAATGTTTTGAAGAATATAAGGATGGTAGCGCGGAAAGGCGTCGCCGGCTCGCAGAAACAGGTATCGTCCGTTCCAGAAGTTCAGTTTTCCGTATCCGGAGAAACGGTTCACCGGCTGGCGGTTGGAATATTCCTGGTTGCTCAAATACATCCGGCCCCCAAATTCGAAAGCGCCGCTTTGCCCGCTGAAAGTGAGTCCACCCTGATTGTAGTCGTTTACGAACAGATTGTTTTGCAATCCTTCCCGGCGAAATTCGCTGAACAGGCGACCATGGAACCGGAATCCTTCGGTTTCCCGGAGCGTCTGGTAGCTCTGCAGGGCGGTAAAGCTCCATTCCCGGCTGGCCACCAGACGAGCGTTGCGGTCGTAGAGTTCCAGACGAATGGTGTGGCGACCGGTTGGAACCTGCCGGGGGGAAAAAGTGATGAAATCGTCGTATTTTTTTACGTAGCGGGAAAGGTCCCAGGTGTCCAGGTAGAGCTTGGTCTTGTCCACGTCAATTTTATCGGCAATGCGCGTGAACGAGGCGGTGATGACCACATCGCGGGCAAAAATCTGCTCTTCCTCTTCCGGACTGATGACCACGATAGCGTTGCTATAATTGGCCACTTGCGGCAGGGCGGTGCGAAGCAGGTTGGCCGAAGGTCCCCCTTCCGGGTAAAAATCGTGGGAGGCGTCGGCATAAATAATGTCGAAATAATATTCCACAATGTTGCTGCCGGGATTTTTGAATTCCAGCACGGTGGTGTACACAAAGCCATCGTTTCGCATGCGCCGCAGGCGGAAACGGCTCTCGTCTTCCAACCGGTACAGCACCCGCACTTCCGCAATGGGAATAGCGGAAAGATTGGTAATCTCCAGAGACAGGGGGAGAGACGAGGGAGTTGGTGCCACCCGCACCGGATTAAAGTAAATCTCCGCCCGCTCCGAAGCGAGCAGCGAACCGTTAACAAATATTAGCCAGGCAACGAACCATAGGAATACAGATTTTCGCTTCATTTTTTACCCTCAAGTCTTTGCATCGTTCAACCTACTCGAAAAAACACCTTGGTGCGGAAACAGCGCTTTGGTTCAGGGGGCCCCGGAAAATGGCCGCTTTTTCTGACAATGCTGCTCCGGGCTTATTTTTCTTTGTATTCTATCTGCAATTTCCGGGTGCGTCCTTCGGAATCGCGGAATTCGATTTCCATCAGCTTGTTACCACCCTGTTCTTCCTCAGTTTTGGGAATTTCACCCGGTTGGGTTAACCGGATTTCCGGTAGCTCGTTGCGGGAGGTAAAAATGGCTGTTTGTCCGGAACGCAAAAGCACCCGGCCGGCTTTGTTGCTTAAATCGACCAGTCCTTCAATGCCGATGTAAAACGTCCGGCCATCGCCCAGTTGAATGATCCAGAACTTAGTTCCCTTGACGGAAGCAACCGAGGTGGGGGTGGTAACCTTGAAGGTCCCTTTTTGCTTGAATAGGCTGGCAAAGAAGCTGCCAATTTCCACCACAATGTTTTTATTAATATGGTCTTCTTTGCGCTGGCCTTCTATGACGCAGGAGGATTTTTCTTTAATGCGCAAGAGGCTTTTGTCGTCAATAAATTTCAGGGCGCAAAAAGAGGCGGTTAGCGTGCGGACTTTGTCTCCGTGGTACAGGACCAGCCCTTTACTGGCGGCCACTACCTTGTTATTTGCCGCCCGATACACGTTCACCTTCCCCTTTGTTTTAATGATGACGGCAATGGGGTCGGCGGCCTGCGTCTGGAGAACAAAAATAGCTACCAAAAATATTCCGACCAGAATGGAGTTGAAAATTTTCATTTCTTCCTCGACTAATTTCTATTCTACCCGAACATCAGTAATTTTAATTTTTCCGTTGCGGAATTTCTCTAAAAAGTTAAACAGCGCATCGCGACCCACCGGGGCGTTGTTAATCAGGATTGTACCGGTAGGCGAGTAGTTGGTGAGCTGGTTCATGTACCGGTCGAAATCCGGTCCCAGCACCTGCCGCAGAAAATTTAGGATGTTCTGGGCAAATGCTTCCACATCGTTCAGGTTGAAGATGCGGAACTGGTAAACCTCGCTTTTCAGGTAGAGGGGCTCTCCGGCGGTGGGAATTACCGCTTCGACCACCCAGTAATAGGTTTTACCCGGTTCCAGCAAGCGGATGGGACCAACGCTTCTTCCCACTTCTTCTCCCCTGTTGTTGAGAAAGGTGAGCGGGGTGGTGTCCAGGGGATATTGGAATATCTTGTTCGGATAACCCTCCAGATGCAAGATCGGGTCGTGGCTAAAGACGTCTTCCAGGGTGCGGTCGCTTTCCATTTTTTCGTAAACGTAAAGGTTGAAAATGTTGGCGTCGGACTCCCACTGAAAATAGGGTACGGTGGTGCCGATTTGCGGTGGCGTGCCGGAATCCGCCCGGTTCCCCGGGAAAAGCGGCTGAACGTAGGTGGGGTTGGTAACCACAATGACATTGTCGTCCAGATTGGGATCTGGAATGGGATTTCCAGGATCGTCTTCCCGGATGGCTTCAATGTAAAACAAATATTTGCCTGCCGGCAGCTGACCGGTGGCAAGCACTTTTTGTTCCAGGTCTTCCACCAGGTCGAAAGCAATATCGTAGGAATTGAATTCAATGGTTTCCCCGCCCGTTCCGGGAATGACCGCACTACCGGTGTTCAGCTGCACATTGTTAAAGGTAATCCCCTCGGTAATGGGCAGGGTGAACCAGTTGGAGATCGAGCGGGCGATTACCTGATTATTGTACCGCATTTCGAAACGCAGTTGCAGTCGCACCGCCGGTCCTGGCTCGGGATTTCGCAGAGTTAGATAAAAAATGGCCGGCGCATTGCCTAGATTGGAAAAATCCAGATCGCCCAGCCGGATGACCTCGGCGTCCGGTACAATGATTTGCAAATCCACAGCGACCTGGTCCGAAGCGTGCAGGGGCAAAAGAAATAGCAGCGCTCCCCACCAGATTTGTTTGAGTAATTTCATATGTCACCTCTTAACCATTCTCTCGTCTATCTGTAAGTCAATTTAATAAATAATTTAATCCGTGCAAATTGCAAAAAAGCGAAAAATTCCGCTTCAGGTGTGACCCAAGCCACATCCTTGTGAAAAATGTCTGTACAATTCTCCCCGTTGCTTTTTCAGTAAAACTATTCGTAAAACAGCCCGAAATCTTTCAGAGTTTGCTTTACCCCCTCCAGGTCGTTCAGCGGTAGGGAACAGGTGCGTCGAAAACACACAAAAAGGGCCGCCTGATCCTGTTCTCCGCGATTTTCCCACAGCCCCGCCTCTAACAAAGGGAGTTTCTGTCCATTCAGACGGGAGACCAGCAGCCGGGCGGGAAGGAAAAGCCGGGATAATGCCTGACGGAGGTGCCGGAGTTCTGTGGCATTGGGTGCCGCCATGGTGATTTCCACCGGTCCGTAATGGTAGAAAAGCAGTGCACTAACCAGGGCGCTGAGAGCCGACGGACGTTGCTCGAAATCGTTCTGGTACAGCCGAAATGTTTGTTCGCTCCGGGTCAGTAGTTCCCGGTCGCCGGTGTAGAAATGGAGCCGCAAAAGGTTTCGAATCATGATGCTGTTTCCTGCCGGCGCGGCGCTGTCGAAGGGTTGGCGCAGGCGGGTGAAAGGGGTACGCGAATCCAGCGAGGTGTAGTAAAATCCTCCGCTGTGAGGGTCGAAAAAGAGCGAAAGGGCCTGGTGGGTTAGTTTGAGCGCTTTGTCCAGGTAGGCAAGCTGGCCGGTGGCTTCGTACCCGTCAAGCAGGGCCTGAATGAGATAGGCGTAATCGTCCAGATAAGCGGGGATTTTTTTCTGTTCGGAAATTACGAAGTGGTACAGGGTGCCGTCGGAGGCCTGCTGGTGTTGCTCCAGGTAGCGGAGCGCCTCTTCGGCCGCCCGGCGGTAAATGGTTTTCCCGTTGAGTTGGTAAAGTTGAAACAGGGCGGAAATCATCATGCCATTCCAATCGGTAAGAATTTTGTCGTCTCGCGCCGGCGGTACCCGGCGGCTGCGAAGCTCCAGCAAGTGTTTTTTCGCGGTGCTCAGTCTGTTGCGAACGGTCGTTTCCGGGAGCCGGTACCGGGAGGCCAGGGCATCCACGCTGGTAGCGAGGTGCAGAATATTGCGTCCTTCAAAATTGCCCCGGGGCGATGCACCGTAGTAGTCTGCAAAGAGAGCGGTGAGTTCCCCGCCCAGGGCCTGCTGAATTTCCTGGAAATCCCAGAGGTAAAATTTCCCCTCCTGCCCTTCGCTGTCGGCGTCCAGGCTGGCATGAAACGCTCCTCGGGTGTCATGGAGTTCCCGCAGTACGAAATCGGCGGTCTCTTCGGCAATGCGGCGGTAAAATGATTCACCGCTTAACCGGTAAGCATTTAAATAAAGGGGAATAAGCAGGGCGTTGTCGTACAGCATTTTCTCAAAATGGGGAACCAACCATTGTTCGTCGGTGGCGTAGCGGTGGAATCCGCCGCCTAATTGATCGTAAATTCCACCTGCGGCCATTTTGCGCAGGGTAAATAGGGCCATCTGGCGCGCCTGGGCGTCTCCGGTGAAAAAATAGTATTGCAATAAAAAGTCCAGATCGGCCGGATGGGGGAATTTCGGCGCCGGACCGAATCCACCTTCCCGGGGGTCGAAAGTGCTGGCGAGACGCTGGAAGAGCCGGTTGGCAACTTCCGGGGCAGCGGGAATCCGTTTGCCGGGGGTGGCTTGATCCAGTTGCTTTAAAAAAGTGGAGATTTCCGCGGCACTTCGGATGATTTTTTCCGGCTCGTTCGTGTACAGCTCGTGAATCCGCTGCAGAAGCTCCGGAAAGCTGATCATTCCGTAACGAGCCCTGGCCGGAAAGTAAGTGCCGCCGTAAAAGGGAACCAGATCGGGGGTTAGAAAGACGGTGAGGGGCCAACCGCCTCTTCCGGTAGTGGCCTGCACAAAAGCCTGGTAAAGGTGGTCCATATCGGGGTGTTCTTCCCGATCCACTTTAATGCACACAAAATATCCGTTCATCAGGGCAGCAATGGAGTCGTTCTCAAACGATTCGTGAGCCATGACGTGACACCAGTGGCAGGCAGAATAGCCGATGCTGAGCAGAATGGGTTTGTTCTCTTTTTTAGCCTTCTGAAAGGCCTCTTCGCCCCAGGGGTACCAATCCACCGGATTATGGGCGTGCTGGCGCAGATAGGGACTGCGCTCTTTAATCAAGTGGTTGGTGTATTTGAATTTATCTTGAGAGGGCATGGGGGAGTCTCCTTTTTGATTACATTGCCAGAAAAGCCACAGGCTGAAGAAGATAAGCGTGAGAAGTCCGCCTCTGTAGCGGAGGAAAAAAATCGTTCCATGGAAAAACCATTTCCTGCCTTCGTTTTGCTGTTTTTCATTGAAGTCAAATTCCGAGAATTAGTTCCGGCGCCGGGAGAAAACCTTCGGTAAAGGGCGGTTCTGTCGGAACAAGTTTCTCCCGCAAGTCGTCGTTGCGGGCCTAAAGAGAGGCGCTTAACGCCAGCGCAATTTGCCCACCAGAGAAAGCGGAGCCAGAACCAGATGCTGGAGCAAATAACCCGGTTCAAATAGCAGCAGGTTTAATACCTTCATTCTTTCACGAAGTAGCCCGGCCAGCCGGTGTAATACCCAGGCATCCGCGGCAATTTTTAATCCCAGGAAAAAAACGGCCGGTGGAAAAATGAGCGGAACCAGGAAAAGGAGCAGGTTACTGAGGTGGAAAAGTGCGTAGCCGGCCTGGATTTTGGGTAGATAGTGCTGTCCGGCAGAGAGGTGACGCCGCCGCTGGATCAGAAAATCCCGCCAGGTGGTAGGCAGGCGGGTGTCCACCCATCCCTCCGGATGCAGATTAACCGCCAGAGAAACCCCGAGTTGTCCCATGCGCTGCAGGAGCAAGTCGTCGTCTCCGCTGAGGACCCGTTCCAGCTGTGTTTGTTCGGCAATGCGTTCCGGCAGGTCGCGAGTGTAAGCCCAGCTGTTGCCGAAAGCCAGGATGGCCTGTCCGTGTCCGGCAGCGGCAATGGCCACCCCCCGGGCAGTTAGGCGTTCCGGCAGCAGGTAGCGGTGTAGCCAGCTCCTTCCGAACCGGTAACGCACCAGATTAACCACCACCTGGTAACCGTTTCCGAAAAAACGGTTGAAAGTGTTTAAATAGTGGGGCTGCACGGTAACGTCGGCATCCATGAGGACCAGTCGGGGGAAACGGGCTTCCTGGCGCGCCAGGCGCAAGGCGTGTTTTTTGGGAGAAATTCCCGGCGGACAGGCAGTGATTGGCAGGATTTTGAAATTGGCGAATTCTCCGGCGGCTTCCCGGGCGCGATCCACGGTACGATCGCTGCAGCGGTCGGCCGCTAAAATGATTTCGTATTTGTCCGGCGGGTAACTCTGGGTTACTAACCCGGCAATCGTCTCCCCGATGCATTCTTCCTCATTGTGCGCGGCTATTAAAACCGAAATGGTTTGCTGCTCCGCTGCCGGCGGCACCTTCTGGAAGCGTTGACGGGCTTTGTGAACGCCCCGTACCAGCCAGACCAAAAAACCCAGGTAAATTAGCAGCAAAAGAAAGGAAAGTAGAAGCATGGTTCGGTGATCTTGGGGTTACGGTTTGTTTTTACCGGTTGAAGGGGGCCGTTAACGATCGTACGTCCAGCGTTTTTTATCCCGAAAATCTTCTCCCCAGCGCAGTTTGCTGCGCAGCAGGGCAAAGAAATCGCTTTTCGGATGTTTGATTAGCCGGGCGGTATGAGCCGCCTGGCGAATTTCCATCACGGTCCGGCTGGGTACCTCCCGCACGTCCTGCCCGTCCGCCGACACAATCGCCACCGGCGCCTCGGTAAAAATTTGCAGCTTGATGTGCGATTGGTCCGAGATGATGACCGGGCGATTGGTGAGGGAATGGGGGCAAATAGGACTGAGAATAATGCAACGATTGGTCGGCACCACAATGGGCCCCCCGGAAGAGAGGGAGTAGCCGGTCGATCCGGTCGGGGTGGCGACAATTAGTCCGTCCGCCACATCGTCGTTAAAAAACCGGCCATCCAGTTCTACCCGGATTTCAATCACCCGGGTCGATTTTCCCTTTTCAATGGAAATTTCGTTCAG
>JAJRXE010000331.1 GCA_024276455.1 Calditrichota bacterium | reverse complement strand
CCCCTCCATACCCCTGAAAACAATTTAAGCACTTTCGGGAGAAGAAGAAAATTTTTCCCGGATTAAAACCGAAAAATGTTCACCTGCTTTCCCGGCTGGAAGAAGAGTGGGAACATCCGCGTGACCATTCTTTACAAGGCGGGTAGAATGTATTTCTCCACCGGTTGTTCAACTCAGGCGCGTTTACTGCGATCGACCGCTTTTAAAATTTTCAAATTCAGCACAATGAAGCGCCAGAATTGGTACGGTTTAAAATTCATCAAAAAACGTTGCCATTTGGTTATTTCCATGTCCTGTTCTCCTCATTATTCCGGAATAATGCTCCAGCCAAATTTGGCCTGCAGTTTGTGAATGAAGGTGTGGTGAATCAACCATTTCATCCAGGCACCGGACAGCCCCATTTCCATGTGGGTAACAAAGAGATCCCGACCGTCTTCGTTGGGGTAAGTCCGGTAATCCGGTACCACCGGGTAAATCACGATGACGGCCGCCGAGCCGTCCCACAACGAGCTGCCCATGGAGGCAATGCAGGCGGCAAACATTTCGGTCATGCGCTCCTTGTGAGTCATTCGCCCGTGTTTGACCAGGTCAATTATGTTTTTGGCAACCACCCGCCCGATGATTCCCGAGACCATTCCCGTCCGGGGTGGCGCCGCAGTAATGCTGGTACCGTTTTTTGTTACGTGGGGAACCGAGATTGGTCCTGGCGGAGCGAAGGCAATGCCGGCGGCAAAAACGTTCGGATAGTTCGGATTCTGGTATACCGCCGGCCAGGCATCGGGATTTTTAACCAGCTCCTCGTACGGCAAACCGTAAATGGCATCCACCAGAATAAAACCGGCTTTGTTTACCATTTTCTCGGACACATCTTCACCATTCTTCCCCAGGTATTTCATCGGCATCCCGGTAAATTGGGGAATCAACATGGCAAAGTCATATTACGTTTCCCCGAAATTTCCGTCATAGTCTTCCCAGTAAATCTTCTGCTCGTCCACTTCCCTGACACCTTTCTGAACTTCCCAGCGAATGTCATATTCCCGGAAAATGGCTTCAATGAACTCTTTGCTGGTTAAAACCTGCCCTTTCCAGCGGGTCTTTACCCCGCGGACGCCAAAATCTCCCACTTCGGCTTCGTTGGACAACCAGAGCAGGTCGGCTTTGTCTCGTAACCCCATTCGGAGCAATTCCTTGTGGATGTTGGTAATGTACTCAAACGCGGCTCCCTGGCAGGTCGCCCCCGGATGCCCGGTTCCGACCACGATCTTTTGTCGCTCGCCCTTTTTCATGCGCTCAACCGATTCGAAAAACTTGTCCCGACTTTGCACGGCATGTTGCATGGTGCAAATGGAATAGGTGTAACCGTGCTCCGGTCCCAATCCCGGGGTTGCCTCAAAGTTTAATTTCGGACCGGTTGCAACAATCAAATAGTCGTAATCCACCCGCACCGTACCGCTTCCGTCCTTTTTCTCGGCAATCACGTAATTATCGTCGGGATAGATTTCGCTTGCCCGCCCATGAACGAACCGGATGTTCATTTTGTCGTACACCGGTGCTAAGGGGAAGCGGGTTTTCTCCGGCGCCATGGTACCCACACCGACCCACACCAGGGAAGGAACGTAAAGAAAACGTTCGGACAGGTTAATCATGGTAATCTCGTGTTCCTTGCCCAGTTCATCCCCCAGATACAGCGCAGCCGTCTGGCCCGCAAAACCAGCTCCAATGATCACGATCTTCGACATTTCACGCCACCCTTTGTTTACGGTTTAAAATGTTTATTTGAAATATAAGGTCTTGCTTTTGAAGTCAATTCCGAGGTCTTTAGAAACATCGTTCGGCGACGCCTAACAAATATTTGAGAGAAAAAAATCCGAAAAAGTTACAATTTTGCGGGTGTCCGGTGAAAAAACTGGAATTATTCAACAACGCCAACTTAACACTTGCCACAAAATCAGTTAATCTCCTATTCGAAAAAATCCGCTCAATCTGAATCTTGAATCGGGAAAGAATCCGTTACTTTTTGGTCCGGCAGAGGGGCGCGGGGGAATTTTTTTCCGATATTACCCGGACCATT
>JAJRXE010000330.1 GCA_024276455.1 Calditrichota bacterium | reverse complement strand
TAGAGATCCTCCCCCCGCAAGAATCCCCAGAAAAACCTCCTGCCAGGGTAGAATACGGAAAATTAGGTTGTAACCGATCCCAAATAAAAACAGGTAAATCAATAACCGATTGTAGATTAACCAGGTACTGAGGTCGACAAAACTAATAACAATCAGGAAATAAATGAAAATCAGGTAAAAACCGAATTCGGGACTCAAACCGAACTTCCAGTACGTTAGCAGGGTAACCAGTCCGCCAAGAAGTTCCACGGCGAAATAGCGCGGAGAAATGGTTTGATGGCAATGGAAACACTTACCACGCAAGAACAAATAACTGAGCAGCGGAACATTGTAATAGAAAGGAATGGTGATGCCACAATGGGGACAAAACGACCGCGGTTTAAGCAAGGAAATTTTTCGCGGGATGCGGTAAATGCACACATTCAGGAAACTGCCAATAATGGTTCCGAATACAAAGGCCAGCCAATAATCCATACCCACTCCTCCTAAATTAAGCGCATTTTATTCGGATCGATACTGCCGACCATTTCGCTGGAGACCTTAAAATGGGGTCGATTTTTCATCAACAGACGTTTCATGCGCGCCAAAAGCACATTGATATTGTAGGGTTTGGTCAGGTAATCGTCTGCCCCCAGACTAAACCCTTTCACCTCGTTTTCGTAGCTGTCCAGCGCTGTTAAAATGAGCACCGGAATGGTGGCGGTGGCGAGGTTTTGCCGAATTTTCTCCAGAAACTCATAGCCGTTCATGTTGGGCATCATAATGTCCAGCACAATCAAATCGGGACGGACTTTGTTTACCAATTCCAGTGCCTGGGCACCGTCGGCTGCCTCGTACAATTCCCAGTTGGTTTTTTTAGAAATCAGAGTGCGCGCCAGCTTGCGCATTCCTTCGTTGTCTTCCACCAGTAAAATGCGAGGCACTTCCCGCGGTGGCTCCTGTTCCTCTTCGCCGGAAACAGCATCTGAGAATTTTTCGGGTATGGCGGGGACTTCGGTTTTCTCCGCGACCTCCCGGACCTCGCTGCCACCGCTTAATGCTTCCCTCTCCGGGCGGGCAGCGGAAGAACCCGCTGGCGGAGCGCTCTCCTCTTTCACCTCCAGAGTAGCGGCTTTGCTAATCACCCGCATAACCTCTTTCAGATCCGTAATCCCTTTGGCAATATGTTCGAGGGCATCTTCGTACAAAGTTCGGAACCCTTTCTTGCGAGCCATTTTTTTGATGACATTTGCCGGCGCACCGGAACTGATCAGCTCTTTGATTTCATCATCTATGATTAAAATTTCGTACACACCAATCCGCCCCTTGTAACCGGTGTATCCACAACTCTGACACCCCTCGGCGTGGTAAAATTTCGGTTCGTACCCCATTTGCCGAATAAAGGGGATTAACTTCTTCTCATCTTCGGTGGGCGGAGAGATTTTCTTACAATCCTTGCACAGTTTACGTACCAACCGCTGAGCAATCACCGCTTCTAATGAGGAGGCGATTTTATAGGCGCCTATTCCCATGTCCTGCAGGCGGGTAATAGCCCCCAACGCATCGTTGGTGTGCAGGGTACTGAGCACCAGATGCCCGGTTAGCGAGGCCTGAATGGCAATTTCGGCGGTTTCCCGATCGCGGATTTCTCCCACCAGAATCACATCCGGATCCTGCCGCAAGAAAGAACGCAGCGCCGATGCAAAGGTCACCCCGGCTTTCTCGTTCACCTGAACCTGGTTGACACCTTCCAGCACATATTCAATGGGATCCTCAATGGTCAAAATGTTATTGGTGTTATTGCGGATACGATTCAAAGCGGCGTACAGGGTGGTGGTTTTACCGGAACCAGTGGGACCGGTTACCAGAATAATGCCCTGGGTTTTGCTAAATACCTGCTCAATCAGCTCCAGGTTTTTCCCCTGTAATCCCAATTCTTCAAAAGAAACCTTGGCTTTCCGGCTGTCCAGAATGCGAATAACCACTTTTTCTCCGAAAGTGGTCGGTAAAACGGAAATTCGCAAATCAATCTCAGCGCCTTCATGAAAAACCGTGGCTTTTCCATCCTGCGGCTTTCGGGTTTCGGCAATATCCAGACTGGAAAGAATTTTTATTCGGCTGACCAGAGAATTGTGAATGCTCTTGGGAATTTCCAGAATCGTACGGAGAATCCCGTCAATCCGGTAGCGCACCACCACAACTTTTTCTTTGGGCTCGATATGAATATCGCTGGCTTCCTGGTCAATGGCATCGCCGATAATCAGGGCCACCAGCTTTACCACCGAAGATTCCTTCTTGTCTTTCCCCTCGTCCGCTATTTTCACTGCTTTATCGATATTGGCCCGATCCACCAGCTTGTCAATGAGCTTATCCGGAGAATAGTATTCGGCAATTTTTTCTCGAATATCTTCGTTGAAGGCGAAATAAGTTTTCACAAATTTGCCACTTAAGTAGGCAATTTCCCGTTCGGCATCCAGATCAAAGGGATTCGAAAACGCCACACTGATGTGATCATCTTTCAATTCGAAGGGGAAAACCAGAAAACGCTGGCACACCTCTTCGGGAACCTGTTCAACCGCCTTGGGATCAACTTCCACATTTTTTAAATCCACGTAAGGTATCTGGAGAATGTTTTCCACAAAATCGGCGATATCTTCGCGTAACAAATGCTTGTTTTTTATTAAAACGTCCGCCAGGTACTCTTCGTCCGCGTATCTGGCCCGTAATTCATCCACAAAGGTATTATCCACTATCTCGTAATCCACTAATGCTTTGGCGAGCCATTCATCCTTAAAGCGATGTGCCGTTCTGATTTCCATGTTGGCCTGTATTTTCTTCGATTAAAATAAATTGAATTAAAAATGAAGGGAAAATTGCTATTCCGTTGAATTTTCTCATGAGTCAATCGGATTAAAGCGAAAATTCATTAATCCAATAGCGAATCGGGGTGTGAAAGAATCGTTCGGTTACCCGAATAAGCCATTGTTCCCTACTTTTTTGATCTCTCTCGATATTGAGAAACAAATAGAGATTTAAAATGTCGCTATTTAAGTTCATGACTTCTCCTTGTGTTACAAGAGCTAAGTTTTTTCTGGCTATTGGAATATCTTTTCCCAATTTTTGCAAATTATTTATTTCATTTTCGACTTTTTAAAGACCGGCATAAGTTTTTTTTGCTGAAGAGGTAAAATTTTTGAGCTGAAATCCTGGAATTTCATGAGATCAGATCTCTCCCGACTGAAACCTTCCAACGTCCAGACGTTTCGTTCCTCAACCCCTTGTTTTTTGTCCGGCCAATTTTTCAAAATTCCCTTTTTTCAAACCGTTGATTGTTTTAATATTTTCTCCCCTTCCCTGGGGAGTCATCAAACCGTCGGGAGAGAAATCTTACCTCATGCTATTTTCAAAGAACCACGAACGATTACATTATTAGAGGCCTATGCTCCAGCTTCACAATCCTTTTGCCTTCATGATTAATCTGGCAAATAATATGCCAATCATCCAAATCATTAATAAACAATCAGTTACAAATATTGCGACTGGAAAAGTGGTTAATTTTAATACAAAATCAATAAAAAAACTGGTGGAATTTTCGACAATGGGGAATAATTAGCGGAGGATTGAAAGGCGGCGCGGTAAGAATAATTCAATCATCCGGCAAGAGGGTTTAATAATTAGTCAGAGACGTGGATAAAAATTCGACACTGGCGGGAGGCCGGCTAAGAAAACCGGCCATTCCGGAATTTTAAGAGCGGAATTTTTTCAAGCGAACTGCAAACGATCCGTCCATCTCGTGTTTATGAGGAAATGTCCGCACAAACTGACGGCCGGACAAATAGTGTCCTGGCACCCATTGGTCCAGCGGTTCCAGGCTGAATTCAGGATGATTCTCCAGAAACTGCTCGATCACCTGTTCATTCTCTTCGGGCTCGATGGTACAGGTGCTGTACACAATCGCCCCTTCATCTTTAATTAACCGGGAAGCCTCTTCCAGCAAAGATAGCTGTATTTTTTGCATATTCAGGATATCCTGCAGGGTACGCTTCCATTTCAGATCGGTTCTTTTCCGCAGTACCCCCAGACCCGAACAGGGAGCATCAATCAAGATTTTGTCGAATTTTTCATTCGAAGGGAAGGTGGTGGAATCCGCCGTCAAATAATTGACGTTTTCCAGCCCCAGCCGCTTTAAGTTGCTCCGGGTCAAACGAATTCGCGAGAAATGGCGATCGGCCGCAAAAATTTTTCCCTCGCCATTTAATTTTTCGGCCAGATAGCCGGTTTTTCCGCCCGGGGCGGCACACATGTCCAGAATCCATTCTCCCGGTCGGGGATCCAGAATCAATACCGGGAGGCCGGTGCTTACATCCTGCACAGACACCCAACCGTTATTCAGAAATTCCAACTTCCGAAATTGCTGAAAATTATCGATCCAGACAAAATTTTCAAAATCGGGATGCACCTGGTAAGCAATCCCGTTCTCGTCCAGGATTTTAAAAAAGGCTTCCCGGTTTGCCCGCTGGGCGTTAATCCGCACCGATAAACGAGGTTCGCTATTATTCACCTCGCACATTCGACTCACCTCATCGATTCCCCAGAACTCAATCCAGCGCTGGATCATCCACTTTGGGTGGGAATATTTCAACGCCAGCCGATCCAAAATATCGAGTTGGGTCTCCAGAATCTCGAATTTCTTCTGCTGCCGTAAAAAATTGCGCAGCACGGCATTCACCAGATTCGCCGTCTTCTGGTTGAAGCGGCCTTTCGCAATTTCAACCGCTTCGTACAAAACGGCATAAGGGGGAATCCGATCCAGATACATTAACTGGTAAACGGAAGAACGTAAATTATTTTTCACCTCAATCAAAAGGTTCTCGTATTCGCCCGTGTAAAGTTGTTGTAGCACCCAGTCCAATCGCAATTTCCAGCGCAACACTCCGTTCACCACCGCGGTAATGAAACGGCGATCTTCATCGCTAAAATCTTTAATTTCCCGATCCAGTAATTTGTCGGAATAAGCCTGCTGGGTGTCCACTTTGGTGAGTATTTCGATGATTTTCTCGCGCGCGTTTATTTGCGAAAGGTAATTTTTGTCCTCCGGAGGTAAATTGGAAGTCTCTTTCGATTCCATGTTGATCTCTCGTCTTTTTACATCAATGTCTTCAGTTTTAGAGCATTTCGTCTTGCTTTAGCCAATTTAAAAATCATTTTTTCAATTATTGTTCACTTAATTTAGCATATTAAAATCTACATTCCAAATTTCAGAGGAAGTTAATATTTTCACAGTTGCCCCTCCCCGATGCCGCGACCGGGACGTTTTTTCCTGCTCACCGCCTGGCAAAATGTGCCCGGCAGCATCAAATAATGCCCGATCCGGACGGGTAATACTGCCTTTTCCGCCAGGGCAATCATGGACAAAGGTTAAGATAGCAAATCAATCGGGGTAAGGTGTGATGAACAAGCAACCGCGGTGCAGATCAACGATTCGGTGGTTTCTTTAATTTTCCCAATCACTTACCGAAAATACAACAGCCAGTGCGACCAGCCTGCTCGGCGGAGAAGCAGAAATTCATTCAAAAGGAAATTCAAAACAAGCGGGATGAGTTTAATGTCCGTACTATTTTTCGGTTAGCTGGGGCTGTTTTTTTCCGTAAAGAGAATGACCGACTTTTACCCAATCCGCAAAGAGGCCGCGCTCAAGAAACCGCCACCCGTCTGGAATAAATTTCTTCCGCCTGTCTCAGGTGTTCGACGGTGTTAATTCCAAAGGTTTCTTCCGGATTTTCGGCGGTCACGGCCACCACTTTTTCCCCATTCTCCACAAAAATCTTGATTACATCCGGCAAATAATACTCGCCCTGGCTGTTGTCATTTTTAACTAACGGCAGGGTTTCGAATAAACGTTTCGCATCAAAAATGTAAATACCCACGTTCACTTCTTTTATTAGCTTTATTTCCGGCGAGGCGTCTTTCTCCTCCACGTTCCGAATAACGTACCCATTGGCATCCCGGATAATGCGGCCGTAACCGGTCGGATCGTCCATGATGGCGGTCAACATGCTAACCACCGGCTGCTCTTTGCGGTGCATCTGGAAAAGATTTTCGATGGTGGCAACCGACAGAAGGGGAACGTCTCCGTTCAGAACCAACACTGCCCCGTCGTAATTTTCGAACAGGGGTCGAGCTTGCAAAACCGCATGGCCGGTTCCCAACTGTTCTCTTTGCTCTACAAAGTCCACTCCCCTTCCTTGCACTTCCTGCACTACCAGTTCCTTTTTATGTCCCACCACCAGCACAATCCGTTCGGAATGAATTTGCTGGGCTAAATCGATCACATAATGAATCATCGCCCGACCATGAAGGGGATGAAGCACTTTCGGCAAATCCGATTTCATTCTCTTGCCTTTACCAGCTGCCAGAATTATGGTTGAGAGCTTCATAATTTTCCTTTCCAATAGTTTCGATTTTTCTTTCCCGACCACTACCTCATATTTCGTTCATTTGCCGAAAAAATTGAACAAAAAATTCAAATTCCCCTTCATTTTCAAACTTCTTCTTTTCCGGGGTCCACCAGCAAATTGTCAATTAACCGGGTACTGCCGATTTTGACTGCCAGGGCAATCAACGTTTTCTGTTCAATTCGCCTTACCGGTTGCAACGTCTCCGGATCGACAATGGCGATGTAATCAATCGCCGCCGAGGGACTGTTCCGAATTAATTTCTCCATTTCCTCGCGAATGCGCTCGCTCTCGCGAATTCCCTCTTCCACCAGCTGGCGGGCCAATTTCAGGCTTTTGTACAGCACCAGCGCTTCCTGCCGTTCCGACTCGGAGAGGTATTTATTCCGCGAACTCATGGCCAATCCATCCGGCTCGCGCACAATGGGCGCCGTTACAATCTCCAGATCGAAATTGAGGTCGAGCACCATTTTCTTAATAATTACCGCCTGCTGAAAATCTTTCTGCCCGAAAACGGCAAAATGGGGTTTAACAATGTTGAACAATTTTCCGACCACCGTGGTGACCCCCCGAAAATGCCCCGGGCGCGAAAGTCCACACATGGTTTCACTTAACTCTTCCACCTGAATGTAGGTACGATACGGCTGCGGATACATTTCTTCTGCGGAAGGATAGAAAATGACATCCACCTGTTCTTGTTCACACAGCAGCTCGTCGCGGGCCAGATCGCGCGGGTAACGCTCGAAATCTTCTCCCGGCCCGAACTGGGTGGGATTCACAAAAATGCTTACCACCAGCACATCGCAGCGCGGTCGTGCAAGGCGCATTAAACTGAGGTGCCCCTCGTGTAAATATCCCATGGTGGGCACAAACCCGATAATCCGGCCCGCTTTGCGGGTTCGATTGGCAAATTCTTGCATCTCCTTAATCGTTCGAATGATTTGCATCGATGTGTCTCCTACCCTGTTTCTGAATTCCTGACAACTGCTGTGAGAACGAGAACTTATTGCTCACGCTATTCGAAGGATTCATTTTGTTGAGGAAAGTTTTGGGATTTCACATCCTGAACGTATGCCCGAAACGCTTTGCGCACCTGATCCGCCAGGTTCGCGTAGCGGCGCACAAAACGGGGTTTGAATTTGTCAAAAAGTCCTAACATATCCTGACTGACAAGAATCTGGCCGTCGCAGTGGGGCCCCGCCCCGATCCCGATGGTCGGAATACGCAGCGACTCGGTAATCTCTTTCGCCAGACCGGCGGGAATCTTCTCCAGCACAATGGCAAAAGCACCAGCCTCTTCTAACATTTTAGCTTCTTTCTTTAACTTTTCTGCCGCCTCCGGTTGCTTGCCCTGGAGGTTGTAGCTGCCAAATTTATGAATAGATTGGGGGATCAGACCAAGATGTCCCAACACCGGAATGCCAAAATCCACCAGCTTGCCCACCAGCTCAATCACCGGCTCGCCCCCTTCAATCTTCACCGCCTCTGCCCCGGCTTCCTTTAAAAAACGCCCGGCATTGTAAATCCCATCCCGCAGAGAAGGCTGATAGGACAAAAACGGCATGTCCGCCACCACCAACGCCCGTTTTACCGCACGACTCACAATCCGGGTATGGTAAAGCATTTCTTCCATGCCGATGGGGAGGGTGTTGGGGTAACCGGCGAACACCATGCTCAGCGAATCTCCAATCAGAATCAAATCAATACCCGCTTCATCCAGCATTTCTGCCATTAAAAAGTCGTATGCCGTCAGCGCCGAAATTTTTTCTCCACGCCTTTTATACGCCATGATTTCCGGGACGGTAACTTTTTTAGTCTCTTTCTCCTGCGACATCTCAACACCGCCTACTTTATTAATTCTCTTCAATTTATGGAAAAAGAATGCTGGTCACAACAGAAATATCGTCTTCTTGGGTATTTCATTCTAACAATTTCTAATAATAAACGAAAAGCCCCTCACCGCATAGATGAGGGGCTTTTTCTTTCGTCTGGAAGAAAGGATTAATACATGCCTTCCATGCCACCGCCAGGCATGCCGGGGGTGTGTTTTTCTTCCTCCGGCTTCTCGGTTACCAGCGCTTCGGTCATCAGCAACAATCCGGCGACCGAGGCAGCATTTTCGATGGCGGTACGAGCGACCTTGGTCGGATCGATAATTCCGGCCTTCACCATGTCATCTTCGTATTTTTCTTTAGCCGCGTCAAAACCAAAGTTGCCTTCTTTTTCTTTCACCCGCTCCACAATGACCGAACCTTCCAGGCCGGTATTGTTGACGATCTGACGAATCGGTTCTTCCAGCGCTCGCCGGACAATGTTCACCCCGATCTGACGATCGCCTTCCAGTTCCATTTTGTCCAAGGCTTTGCGGGCACGGACAAAAGCCACTCCACCACCCGGGACAATGCCTTCTTCCACTGCGGCGCGAGTCGCATGCAATGCGTCCTCAACCCGAGCTTTCTTTTCTTTCATCTCGATCTCGGTTGCGGCACCAATTTTAATCACCGCCACTCCACCGGCCAATTTGGCCAGCCGTTCTTGCAGTTTTTCACGATCGTAATCGGAGGTCGTGACTTCGATCTGCTTCTTGATCTGAGCAATGCGGGCTTTAATATCCTCGGTTTTGCCACCGCCTTCTACAATGGTGGTGTTCTCTTTGTCCACCACAATGCGTTTGGCGGTACCCAGATCGCTCAAAACGGCGTTTTCCAGCTTGAATCCGGCCTCTTCGCTAATCACCCGGCCACCGGTCAGAATGGCGATATCTTCCAACATGGCTTTGCGGCGATCACCAAATCCGGGAGCCTTGACGGCGCAGACCTTCAGAGTACCCCGAATCTTGTTCACCACCAGCGTCGCCAGCGCTTCACCTTCCACGTCTTCGGCAATAATCAACAACGGTTTGCCGGTTTGCGCCACTTTTTCCAGAATCGGCAGCAGATCTTTCATTACCGAGATCTTCTTGTCGTGAATCAGCACCAGGGCATCTTCCAGTACTGCTTCCATGTTCTCCGGATCGGTCACAAAATAGGGAGAAAGATATCCGCGGTCGAATTGCATTCCTTCCACCACTTCCAGCGTCGTTTCAGTTCCTTTGGCTTCTTCCACGGTGATGACACCGTCGTTGCCCACTTTTTCCATCGCATCGGCCAGCAGTTCGCCAATGGTCATGTCGTTATTGGCGGAAATGGCGCCGACCTGGGCAATTTCGGTTTTGCCTTCCACCGGTTTGCTCAGCTTCTTCAATTCATCCACAACTGCCTTCACCGCAATATCGATTCCACGTTTAATCTCCGTGGCGTTCGCACCGGCAGTGACGTTTTTCAAACCTTCCGCGAAAATGGCCTGGGCCAGAACGGTCGCGGTGGTGGTTCCGTCGCCAGCATCGTCACTGGTCTTGGAAGCCACTTCTTTCACCATCTGGGCGCCCATGTTCTCGAAGGGATCTTCCAGTTCGATTTCCTTCGCCACCGTCACACCGTCCTTGGTCACCGTGGGCGCACCAAACTTTTTATCAATAACCACATTTCTTCCTTTGGGACCCAAGGTCACCTTTACGGCATTGGCCAGCTTGTCCACACCGTTCTTCAGCTTCGCGCGCGCATCAACGGAATATTCAATTATTTTTGCCATATCTCATTCCTCCATTTGTTTTATTTTTCAACCACTGCTAAAATATCGTTCTCTCTCAAAATCAAGTATTCCTGATTGTCAATTTTCACTTCCGTGCCGGAATATTTTCCGTAAATCACGACATCCCCCACCTGGACGTCCAATTTAATGCGTTCGCCCTTTTCATTGCGTTTTCCCGGACCAACGGCCACCACTTCGCCGCGCTGGGGTTTTTCCTTGGCGGTATCCGGGAGAATAATTCCACCAGGGGTTTTGTCCTCTTTTTCGAGAGGCTTCACAACCACCCGATCGGCTAAAGGACGAATCTTCATATTCCCTCCTTCTATTTTTTTTATTATCAATTAGTTAAAAGCAATTTTTAGCACTTCTTGCCTCAGAGTGCTAATAATATACATTTTAAATCGTTTTTTTCAAATTAGATTATTAAAAAATAAAAATAATTAGATTGAAATATCCTCAAATATTTTGAAATATTGCCCGTTTTTTCCATTTTTATTTTTTCAAAACACCCCAACTACTTGAAAATACTAAAGTAACAAAAGTGCTAAATTACAGTCTTCAAGCACTTTCTTATTTTTTCGCACAAAACCTTGTTATTTTTCACCAAGTTAAATATATTTAATTTCATTTATTTTCGAGGCCGGCTATGAAAGACATTCCCTCTGACTTAACTCTCCCACAACTCATTCTTCAATTTTTAGAACAGCACCAATTCTTTCGGCTTTATCCTCAATACCATCCCGAAGACGTAAAACGAATTCTCAACCTCGAGTCCGCTTCTCCTTCGGAGGAAATGTCGGAAATTTGCCACTACGAAGAACTGTACCTTTACACCGACGGCGCCTCCCGGGGCAATCCCGGACCAGCCGGGGCCGGATATTTAATCAAAGACATTCGGGGACACACCGTGAATCAGGGATACCAGTTCCTGGGCGTTACCACCAACAATGTGGCAGAATACCGGGCTTTATTGCTGGGATTGGAAAAGGTTGAAGAATACCAACCCTCCCGGATTCACATATTTTTAGACAGCGAACTGGTGGTGCAACAGGTAGCAGGCATTTACAAAGTCCGCGATGAAAAATTAAAACCGCTTTACGAACGGGTTATCCAAAAACTGGAAAACTATTCTTTTTGGGAAATCCAGCACATTTCCCGCCAGGAGAACACGGTTGCCGATAACCTGGCTAATTTTGCCATTGACCAGAAAAGGGGAAAGCGCTAAATTCCCGAATGGCAAAATTGTGATTCAAACTGCTTTTATTTCCCTATTGAACCCTTAACTTTTTATGCTGATGGCCTGGACAACAACCGAGTCGAAGCGCCCGGCTTGAGTGAGGCATTCTAATCGCTTGGGGTGAAATTTTAAAACCGGGAACTCACGATTTTTTTGAACATTTAAACAGTCTGCTTTACTCAGATCAGAAAAACAAAGAAAGGAACAGCAGATGGAAACCCAAAATATTGTCCTCGACATCAAAAATCATATTGCCACCGTCACCGTTAACCGTCCCGAGAAATTAAATGCCCTGAATGCGGAAACGCTGACGGAGCTTTACCAGGTATTTAAAAAATTGAAACAGGACAATGCGGTTCGGGTCATTATTCTAACCGGTAGCGGCGAAAAAGCCTTTGTAGCCGGAGCCGATATTGAGGAAATTCGACGTCACGACGATATTTCCGGACGCATTTTCGCCCTGCGCGGCCAAAAAATCTTTCGCTTCATCGAAAAAATGGAAAAACCGGTGATTGCTGCGGTTAACGGCTACGCCCTGGGAGGCGGCTGCGAGCTGGCCATGTCCTGTCACTTACGGATTGCCAGCGAAAAGGCAAAATTCGGACAACCGGAAATTAACCTGGGTCTCATTCCCGGCTACGGAGGCACCCAACGCCTTCCGCGCTTAATCGGCCGCACCCGGGCCCTGTTTTTACTCCTCACCGGCGAAATGATCGACGCCGCCACTGCCTTGCAATTCGGGCTGGTGAATGAAGTGGTCGCCCCGGAACGTTTGATGGAGAGAGTCAACGAAATTGCCGCTCTGCTGGCCAAAAAACCGATCATCGCTGTTCAATATATTCTGCAGGCGGTGGATCAGGGGTTGGATCTAAACCTGGACGCAGCCATGAATCTGGAATCGGAACTGTTTGGCAACATCTGCGCAACGGAAGATATGAAAGAAGGCACCTCAGCATTTCTGGAAAAAAGAAAACCGGAATTCAAAGGAAAATAAAACAGCGAACATGACCGTACCCATTCAGGCAACGATTATTTCGGACGACGAAGCGTTTATTCATAAATTCAAAAAAATCCTCCAGGGATTCAATTTTTCTGTTCAACATTGCAGCGAATTGCAGGATTTCTTTTCCGAGCATTCCCACTTACGGTCCGACTTTTGTATTATCGACAACAAAACCAACCAATTCTCTTACCGAGAATTTTTTACCCTTCTGGGAGACAATACATCGCGGACGCTGCTACTTAATGTGGGACCTCCGGTGCTGGAGAATCACTCTCCCTGTTTGATCTTCAATCTGGATCCCGAACAGGATACCCTTTCCCTGGAATCGTTCCTGAAAGTTACCCGCGAAATTCTCATTCGCCAGAAAGCCCGCTCTGAACTGGCGGATATGTTGATTCACGATATTCGTTCTCCCTTGAACAGTCTGATTGGCTACGTGGAACTGCTGCTGAATGGTACCTTCGGCCAGTTAAACGAAGGGCACCAAAAAATTCTGGAAAAGGTAATGGATTTAGGGGATACGACGTTAGACCTGCTACAAGACCTTAACGAGATTTACGAGAAAGAACAATACAACTTCCAGCTACAAAAGCACCCTTTCGATGTGAACGAAATTCTGGATATGGTTCTGGCCAATCTCTGGATTCAGGCGGACAAAAAGAACATTCAAATCCGTCGCATCATTCCAACAGATTTCAAAAAATTGTACGGTGATGACTACCAGATTCAACGGGTGCTGACCAATCTCATCGGCAACGCCATTAAATACTCTCC
>JAJRXE010000329.1 GCA_024276455.1 Calditrichota bacterium | reverse complement strand
TCCACCCGTTCCGGGAAGCCCTCGGGGAAATCCTGCCGCACCCCGCCGGGAATGATGTACATGTGGTAAACGCGTCCGCCGGTGAGTTCTTCGAACAGGTCCAGCACGTAGTCGCGGTGAGCCACGCCCCACTGTCCGATGGTTCCCAGTCCCAACGAACCGGCCTGACCACCCAGGCCCATGGTCAACGAAGCCACCCGCATCAGTTCCAGTACAAAGGTGCGAATCCAGGCGCCGCGCTCGGGAATCTCAATTCCCGCCAGCTCTTCCACAGCCGTGGCGAACAGGTACTCGTTATAATCCGGCTCCGGCACGCAAATCCGGCACACGATGGGGAAGCACTGGATGTACTTGCGACGTTCCATCAGTTTTTCGAATCCGCGATGCAGGTAACCCACGTGGGTGCGGCACTCTTTCACGATGTCGCCTTCCAGGGTTAGCTCCAGCGCCATGTTGCCGGTGACGCCGGGATGCTGCGGTCCCTGCCAGATTTTCACGTATTTCCCGGACTGCAGGTCCAGTTCCGGCTGTTTCGCCCAGAAGGGTTCCCAGGTGTTGAGCGGACGTTCCACCGGCGGCATCAGGTGCGGGTGCTTTCGCACCTTTCCATTTCCGGAATCAATGATTCGGTACTGCCCGGATTTATCGTTTGTCGTAACGGTTGTCTCGTACGATTCGTTTAATTTCATACTTAACCTCGGTCTCTAACGGATACAGTTTCTTTTCCATTTCCTGTTTGGGGTCCAGGCTAAAGCGTCCCGGTCGGGGGAAGAAGGTCTCTTCCGCGTACTTCTTGGTGTCGAACTCCTTGCGCATGGGCGGAATGTTGTCCCAGCCTTCCAGAATCATCGGTTCGTCCACCCGCGGACTGCCGGGGAAATCGATGCCGAACATTTCTTTCAGCTCCCGCTGGTACACCTGCGCCGCCGCCCACAGGTGGTGGATGCTGTCCATCACCGGATGGTCGCGCTCCAGCTCCACCCGCACGCCGATGTCCGTATGGGTGCGGTAATTGTGCAGCAGGTAGGTGAGCTGAAACACGTTCCGCTCCATGTAATCCACCGCGGAAATCATCACCAGATGGCGGTAGCCTTCGTAATCGCGCAGGTAGGTGACCACTTCCACTGCTTCCTTCTTCTCCACGGTAACGAACGCCAGATTGGGGCGCGGCACGTCTTTCTTGCGAACGGTGAATCGTTCCTTTAGATGTCTCAACGTTTCTTCCATAGTGCTTACCAGTTGTATTCGGGCATATCCCAGTTTTTAATGATTTTCTTTTGATTGGCTTTGTACCAGTCGAAGTTTTCGGCGTATTTGTTGGCGCCTTCCGCCTTGCCGGCCATGATGAGTTCTTTCAGCTTGTTGAATCCGGCAATCAGCGCCTCCGGCCGGGGCATGCAACCGGCAATGTACACGTCCACCGGCAGGTAATAGTCCAGCCGATTGATGGTGTTGTAGCTGTCGAAGTACATTCCACCGTTCACCGTGCAACTGCCCAGTCCCAGCACGAACTTGGGATTCTGCATCTGCTCGTAGCTGCGAATGACCCGCTTCAGGGTTTTCACGGACAGATAGCCGCTGATGATGAACACGCCGGCCTGCCGCGGGGTGGGACGGGGAAAGATGCCGTAGCGGGAGACGTCGTAACGGGCAGTGTACAGCGGCGGCAGTTCGATGGAACCGCAGCCGGTACCGAAAGCCAGAATCCAGAGCGAATTGGCCTGCGCCCAGTTGTAGAAGTTGCGCACGATTTTGTTGGCCACTGGCTGCACTACTTTCGGCCGAGCATCACAATAATATTCCTCAAAAGGAAATTCTTCTTCTTTCGTTTTGTCTTCTTTCTTTTTCATCTATCTGTTCCTGAATGTTTTTTAAATTCCAAATCACAAATTCCAAATCCCAAATAAGCTCCAAATTCCAATATTCAATGACCAAAACATCTGCAACGGAAGGTTTGAGTTTTGGGTCATTGAGATTTGTAATTTATTTGTAATTTGGTGCTTGGAATTTGTAATTTCATCTCTTTCTCCTAAAATGAATAAATCAACACCGCTATAATGCCAATGACCGTCGGTACCTTCAGGAAGAACCGCACGGATTGTTCCACGCGGAAGCGCGGGAAGCCCACTTCCACCACCACGCAAATCATCCAGATGAGAAAGGTTTTGACCACCATCTCCGGAATGGAG
>JAJRXE010000328.1 GCA_024276455.1 Calditrichota bacterium | reverse complement strand
TGGAGATGCCGATCGCCATTACTACAATCCTACCCTGCAACTGGCCTACGGTACCGACGACGATGGTTACGAACTGGCCATGGACGGGCGCACCCTCTCGGCCGATCAGATTGCCTGGAGCGGGGTGATTGCGCTGCGGATGCCCGGAGGTGACCATACCGTGGCCACCTACGATGCCTCGCACTTCTGGGAAGGGCAGACCACTCCGTCCGGCAGCGGCGGTGCCCCGGAAATGTACTACAAGTGGAACCTGCTGAACCTGGACGATCCGGAAGACAGCAACGGCGATGGCATCGACGATGATTTTGACCACGACGGGGTGCCGGATATTGAGAACGGCGGCCCCAACTACTACGTCGGTTCCGGAGCAGACGGCTTGCAAATTCTGGGCTCCCATCCGTTTACCCTGCAGCCGGGGGAAAGCGACACCTTGATTTTTGCTACCGTTTTCGGCGAGAATGAAGACGATTTGCTTACCAACGCCAAGCGGGCTTTGATGCTGTACCAGTCCAACTGGGAAGTGGTGACCGCGCCCCCCGCGCCGGTGGTGGAAGCCTTCCCCGGCGACCGGAAAGTCACCCTGTTCTGGAGTACTCACAGCGAAAAAGATCCCCAGTTCGAAGGCTACAAAATCTACCGTTCCCTGGATGGTGGCGTTACCTGGGGCAGCAATAGTTTTGAAGACTTCTTCGGAGGCGTCCATTACATTCCGCTGGAACAGTACGACCTGGTAGACGGCATCACCGGTTATTACCGAACCCTGCCGGAATACGCCTGGTTTTACCTGGGAGACGACCGCTGGGTCACTACCCGGAAGGTGGTGGAAGTGGACACCTTCAAGTACTTCGAACTGGGAGATACTTTAAACATGTTTGTTGACCGGGATGTCATCAATGGGCTGGAATATCTTTACTACGTGGCGGCTTACGACAGTGGCAACGGCATCATCGGGCCGCTGGAGAACACCGCCGCCACCAATCCGGACGAAATGAACAACACCGTGCGGGTTACCCCCCACGGCGCCCCGTCCACCACCGAGTTGTCCCGGGTGAAAGTAGTGCCCAATCCCTATTTTGTGGCGGCCCTGTGGGATCGGGGTGGAGAACGGCAGGTGCAGTTCATCCATTTGCCCGAGAAGGCCACCATTCGCATTTTCAATACCGCCGGTGAACTGGTGCGCACCCTGGAACACGATGTGCGAACCAGTCCCATTCCCAGTGTGGAAAGCTGGGACTTGAAAAATTACCATCAGCAACTGGTGGCACCCGGGGTGAATTTCTACCATGTCGAGAGTCCCATTGGTGAAATCACCGGAAAATTCGTGATTATTTTGTAGGAGGTGACAATGAGATCGATGCTCCTTCTTTTTGTTCTACTCGGGGTTTTCACGCTGGCTTTTTCGCAGAATGTGGATTATGCCGGCACCTCGGTGGCAAATTTTCTCAAGATCGGGGTGAGCGCCCGGACCATGGCCATGGGAGATGCTGGCATCACTCAATCCGAGGATGCTTCGGCGCTGTTCTGGAATCCCGGCGCCATTTCGCGTATCCCGACCAACTCCCTCCACCTGAGCACCGTGAATTGGTTGGTGGACACCAAAGTGGCGTACGGGGCGGTGATTTTACACGCCGGCGGAATGGGCACCTTTGGTCTGGATCTGGACTTTTTCTCCTCCGGAGACATTGAAGAGACCACCCTGACCCAGCAGGACGGTACCGGCCGTTATTTTAGCGCCAGCGACCTGCAGCTGGGATTGACCTTTGCCCGCAACATGACCGACCGTTTCTCGGTTGGCTTCAAAATCAAATATATTCAGGAAAAACTGGCCAATGTTGAGGCCAGCGCCTTTGCGTTCGACATCGGGGCCGTCTTCATCACCTCCTTTTTAAATAACATGCGGCTGGCGGCCACCCTGTCGAATT
>JAJRXE010000327.1 GCA_024276455.1 Calditrichota bacterium | reverse complement strand
GGAGCCTGGCGACGCCAGACCCTCACCACCCACGCGGCTCGCAAACCGTACGTGTACGATGGCCGCCGTTACGGCGGATTTTACACCCAGGACGAAATTCGCGAGGTGGTGGAATACGCCAGCAAGCGTTTTGTAACCATCGTCCCGGAAATTGAGATGCCGGGCCATTCCTCGGCGGCGCTGGCGGCCTATCCGGAGCTGGGATGCACCGGCGGACCGTACCAGGTGCAGGAACTCTGGGGAGTGTTCGAGGACATTTACTGCGCCGGTAACGAAAAAACGTTCCAATTTTTGGAGGACGTGCTAAGCGAAGTGGTGGAGTTGTTCCCCGGCAAGTACATCCACATTGGCGGCGACGAGGCACCCAAATCGCGCTGGAAAAAATGTCCCAAATGTCAGGCGCGCATCAAGGCGGAGGGATTAAAAGACGAGCAGGAACTGCAGAGCTATTTCATTCACCGCATTGAACGGTTTTTGCTGACTAAAAACCGCTACATCATTGGGTGGGACGAAATTCTGGAAGGTGGACTGGCGCCGCAGGCGACCGTGATGAGCTGGCGGGGTACGAAAGGTGGCATCGAAGCGGCCCGGCAGAAACATGCAGTGATCATGACTCCCACCAGCCATTGCTATTTCGACTACTACCAGGCCGATCCCCGCACCCAACCGCTGGCGATCGGGGGATTTCTTCCCTTGCAGAAAGTGTATTTTTTTGAACCGGTTCCCGCCGAGTTAAGCGAAGCGGAAAGCCGTTACATTCTCGGCGCACAGGGCAATGTGTGGACCGAATACATGCACACCGGTCGAGAGGTAGAGTACATGGCCTTTCCCCGGGCCTCCGCCCTGGCTGAGGTGGTGTGGACGGACCCGCAGCACAAGGATTGGTTCGACTTCCTCAACCGCTTAGAAGGGTTGTACAACCATTTTTATGCCCTGGGGGTAAATTACTTCCGGGGTAACGTGGGGGAATTACTGAAACCGAACAAGGCGTGGCGGTGAAGTCTTTTTTCCAGGAATCAATCCAGGGTGCAAAGCCTGGTTCGTCCGCTCCCGAATCAAACGATTGTAGCACGACTCGCCAGAGTTGTGTGGCTACGTAGCGGCTTTGTTTTAATCACTTCGCCAATACCATGTCATCCTGAATCCCACCTCATCGGGAGGAAGAATCTTTCTGGGATTTTGAAAGAGATTCTTCGCTAACGCTCAGACTGACAGGGGGCGGGCATCCGTCATTTTGAGTGAAGCGTCAGCGAAGCGAAGAATCTCCCGGCACTTTTATTTCTCGCCCATTACGATTTATTTTTCAGCGAGAGCTTTGAAAAATTCACCGCAGAGACGCGAAGACGCTAAGTTCTGAAGTGCAAAGATTGGGAAATTACAAAATTAGAAGAATAAGAAAATTTAAAATTCCAATCACCATAGGGTAAAAATCCGAGAGTTTATTAACATTTTACCTTCTCCATTATATTTATTTCCTTCGCAGCTTGGCGTCTTCGCGGTTTGTTTCTTTTTTCAAAGGTTTCTT
>JAJRXE010000326.1 GCA_024276455.1 Calditrichota bacterium | reverse complement strand
TGGTGAGCGGTAAAAATAATAAAGTGGTGTATCTGCCCATCGAGGCAACCGGGGTGCTCAGTTCTTTAGGAGGAATTAAAGAGATGTTGAGCGAGCAGATCCAAAAAACATGAAAAATGGAAAAGGTCGTTTAAGCGAGATGCGCATCGTAAAAAGTGATTGGCAGGCGGCCAGGACGGGTAGAGCCGGCAGGGGAGGGGTGGCGTTCCTCAATCTCTACGCCGGGTGTCCTGCCCACTTAAATTGAACCGGGAGGGAAAATGGGTGAACCGGTGGTCGGTCATGGTTCACGCAGCGAGAGAATCAGCGCTTTTCTAAATTTCCGGGGAGGTTTTATTTGACAAATTAATTTTTCTTTCTTATTATGACACATGCATCTGAGAGCAGTAATCGTAAATAACTCGTAAAAATTCCGGATCAAGAAGTTTTAATCCGGATCCGTGTTTTCCTGCCGTATTTGTTTTTGATTTTTCAGTTGGAAAGAAATGACATATCGGGTTTAACCGGGGCGGTAAAATCCCTTTTAGAATGGATTACCCACCCAACCTTCCGGAGGAAAAAGGCTCCCCGTTGGGGACCGTTCAGGGAGGATTGCTTGTTTTGGGGAAATTTTAGTCAAATTTAATCCCTTTCACAAAAACGAAGGAGAGCATTATGGAAGGAAGAATGGATGAAAAAATGGATAAGGAAGTTCACGCTCAGCCGCAAGCGGCTCCCCCGGCGCAGGTGAATGTTAATATTCAACAAGCGCCCCACCGAAGGCGAATTGGCAAACAACGCAGCGTGTTCGCCCCCTTGCTGTTGCCACTGGTTACCTTCGGTATTTACACCCTGGTCTGGTTTTACAAAATTTACACTGAAGCGGATTATTATTGCGAAGGACGCGTGAATGTTACCTCGGGTGGCGCCGTGGTGGGCCTCATGTTTGTTCCCTTCTTTAACTTGGTCTGGATGATTATGCTCGCATTTAAAACCCCCGGCTTAATAACGAAGATGCAAATTGCCGACGGTGTGCCGGAGGATCAGTTAAAACACTACGGACATTACGGTTGGCTTGGTTTTATTCCCCTCCTGGGCGGAATCCTCTGGGTGGTTCTGGTACAATCGGCGTTTAATCAGTATTGGGAAAGAGCCCGGGCAGCCGAAGCCGCCTGATGAAAAGATCTGTAGCACAGCGGATTCTCATTTTTTTCGGGAAGCGGGTGATCGAGCCGCATTCCATCTCATTTGAATCAGGGGGAAAATCGTACTTCCTCCTACCACCCTGGCGGTGAGCATGCAAGGCGGTTTCAGGCAAGACAATGCTTTTTTTTCAGCCCTTCTACCGGAGGATCGGATTCCCTTTCTCGGCGATAAAATGACCGGATTCGGAGCTGTTGAATTCCGCCGTTCCCTGTCGGTTGAACGAATCGGCCAGGAAGTCGGAAGATGAAATCCCGGCGAAACGTCCTAGCAACACCGCAACGACGCGGAAAAACTCTGGTGCCCTGGCGGTGTCCCGAAATTGATTGACCCACCGGCATTGCGTTCCTGCCGGTGGGTATTTCTTTGCCGGTTGTTTAATCCAGTACCTGGCGCACCACGTCAATCACCGTGCCATCCACCCATTTAATGGCAGCCACCACTTTATCGCCCAATTTCGGTTTCTGGGGTTTGCCACCGCAGATTCGCTCGGCTTCTTCCTTCAGTTCCTGGATGCTGCGGATGGGCAGCCGCGATCCGGAAAGCTTCTCGATGAGGTCGGTGCGGCGGGGATTAATGGCGATGCCGCGCTCGGTTACGATCACGTCAATCAGCTCGCCCGGTCCCACCAGGGTGGTGACCTCGTCCACAATCACCGGAATGCGGTCGCGGAACAGCGGGATGGGCAGAATCACCGTTTTGCTGTACAGACAGTTCTGCCAGCCACCAATGCCGTGCAGCAGCCGTCCGTCGCTGTGCGTCACCACGTTGGCGTTGAAATTCACATCCACTTCCGTGGCACCCAGTACCACCACATCCACCAGGGAGGCAAAATTGCCCTTGCCATGGAAATTGTAACTGGTAAAGGGATTGGTGTTCTGGTGGCGGGGATTCTCGCGCATGGAACGCACCCCTTCCAGGTCGAAGGTCTGGCCATCCAGGATGTAATCGGTCAGTCCCTCTTCCAGCATCTCCACCAGGTATTTGGTAGATCCGCCGCGCACAAAACGCGCTTTGATGCCGTGTTTTTTCATCAAGTCGCGGACGAACACGGCAAAGGCCAGGGAGGTGCCACCGGCGCCGGCCTGAAAACTGAATCCGTCCCGCATGATGCCTGCTTCCAGAATGAACTGGGCGGCCATTTCGGCAATTTTCAGGCGATCGGGACTCCTGGTGAGCACGGTGGTACCGGACACAATTTTGGAGGGATCGCCAATGGACTCCACTTCCACCACGTAATCCACGTAATTGCCGTGAATTTGCCAGGGAATGACCGGGAACGGTTCCAGGTTGTCGGTTACCACAATCACCTTATCGGCATACATGGCATCCGCTTCAGCGAAGCCCAGTAAACCGCAGGCGGCTTTTCCGCGCACCGCGTTGGCGTTGCCAAAGGGATCGGCGGTGGGGGCGGCAATCACGGCAATGTCGATGTGCACCTCACCGTCCTGAATCGCCTGCCAGCGGCCCCCGTGGGAGCGCAAAATGGCCGTCCCGCGCATCTTTCCCCGCGAGCAGTAGTCGCCCAGCGGACCGTTCATGCTCCCCTCAATGTGGTGAATCACCCCGCTCTCTAAATGTTTAATCTGGTTGGCATGAATGGGGAAGGAGGCGCTGGGGAACCAGCGCAGGTCTTTCACCCCCAGTTCCGCGGCGGCGTCGAAGACCATGTTCGCCACGTAATCGCCATTGCGTAGATGATGGTGGGTGCTGATGGTCATACCGTCCCGCAAACCCGCTTTCTTCAGCGCTTCTTTGATGCTGGCAACCCGCTTGTCCCCATCCCAGGGATAGTCGATGCAGGTGGGAATGGGCGGTGCCGCTTTGCGACCGCTGGGACGGTGTTTGTTCACCCCTTTGTACGGTACGTGATGTTCCCCGTTGATGATTTCGGGAACCAGACGACCGGCTGCATTTTCGACCAATTTATCCGTTTTCATGATTCTCTCTCCAGTTTTCGTCCAGCAGATGACTTTTTACCGCCAGGTCAATGGTGCGAATGGCGCGTTTAACCACCGGCGGGTCAATCATTTTGCTTCCCAGGGAAACCACCCCCAGCCCCTTCTTTTCTGCTTCTTCGAAGGCCAGCACAATGCGTTTGGCTTTCTCAATTTCTTCGGGAGTGGGAGCAAAGGCCTCGTGGATGGGTCGAATCTGGCGCGGATGGATGCAACCCTTGCCATCGAAGCCCAGGCTTTTGGCTTCCAGCACGCTGGCGCGCAGCCCATCCATATCCTGCACATCGGAGAAGACCGTATCGATAGGCTGGATGCCGGCGGCGCGGGCGGCATTGACAATCGCGGAGCGGGCGTAAAAACTCTCGCGCCCCTCGTTGGTCCGCTGGGCGCCAATGTCCGCCGTGTAATCTTCCAGACCGATGGCCAGCGCCACATTCCGCGGCGAGGCCGAGGCGATGGCATAAGCGTTAATCACCCCCAGCGCACTCTCGATGATGGGCATGAAGAACAGTTCGCGCGGCTCGTCCAGGCCGCTCAGAATCTCATCCACCTTCGCTTCAATCTGGTGAATCTGCTCCGGCGATTCGATTTTGGGAAGCAGCAACACATCCACTTTGTGGGGAACCACCTCTTCCAGATCGGTGAGTCCCAGGGGCAACTGGTTGATGCGTACCATCCGTTCGCTGCCGCGAAACTCCAGTGCGCGCAGGGCGTTGCGCACCAGGATGCGGGCATCGTCCTTTTTGGTGGGTGCCACGGAATCTTCCAGGTCCAGAATCAGTCCGTCCGGTTCGTGAATGGCGGCGTTGAGCATCAGCTTGGGCTGGTCGCCGGGAAGGTACAACCGGGAGCGCCGGAAGCGGTCGCGCACCGGCGGTGGCACCTCTTCCACATATTCGGGTAAATAGCGTTTGCCGCCGTCCAGACCGGCTTTGCGCACGGCGGATTCGATGCGCGCCATCAGCACAAAGGACACGGCACCGAAATCCTCCACCTGGATGCGCGCGTTTGCGATGCCGAAGAAATCCATCATTTCCCGCACCAGTTGCCGGATGGATTCCCCGTACAGTTTCTCCACCTTGCTGGTCAGTTCAATTTGCAAACCGCCGGAGGTTCGCGGTTCCAGACCGATCCAGCAGTCCGAGCGGACTTTTTCCCCGCGATTTCCGGCTTCGAAAATGATTTGTGCCATTGGAAACTCCCGTTTTTTTCATTTTTTCGCAAAATACGCGAAATATTCAGAGAATGCCCCGAAAATTAACCGTTACGGCGCCGGGACGCAAAGCGTAAATGGAAACAGTCGGCGTCTGGAAATTTTTTCTCTCATGAATGAATTCATGGGCTAATATCTGGTCGTCCGCTTCGCGGACTCTCTACGTTACCCTCCCGCGCCGTTTCGCCTCTTCGCAATCTCCTCCTCACGAGGCTTTGTTCAACAATCCGCCCCGTTTGTAAATGGCCATCTGCACATCGGAGAAGGGATTCAATTGCGCCTTTTTCCCGTTGCGCAGATTGACAATCTCTCCCGTCTCGAAATTAATGCGCACCGGGTCGCGCTGCTGCAGGTCCAGTTCCTCCAAAATCCTGGCGTCATAGGTCAGGATGGGCATGGCGGCGTTGATGGCGTTCCGTTCGTAAATGGCACCAAAGGATTCTGCCACAATGGCCTGAATGCCCAGCGATTTGAAACAATCCACCGCCTGCTGCCGCGAACTGCCCGCCCCGAAGTTCTTGCCGGTAAACACAATATCGCCCTTCTCCGCCTTCCGGGCGAAATCTTCCCAGCCTTCCAGATTGTCGAAGGTGTACTGTCCCATCTCTTCGATGTTGGTGATGGTGAGATAGCGGTTGTGGAAAATCATATCCGTGTCGATGTTGTCCTTGCGGATAATCCACACCTTGCCTTCCACCACCGTGGGTGCCTGACGTTTTTCGGTATGCGGTTTCGGCTGGGGTTTATAGGAGAAAGAAGTGGCTTTCAGTTCCTGGAAAGTAACCGGACGTGGGGGCAATTCACCGGGGGTAGTAATGTACCCGGCGACGGCTGAGGCTGCTACCACCGCCGGAGAAGCCAGATACACCTGCCCCTTCCCTTGCTTGCCGGCAAAATTGCGGTTTCCGGTGCTGATGGTAATCTCGCCGGGACCGTTCTGGCCAATCTGTCCGGCGGCGCATCCGGCGCATCCGGCATTGCCCACCAGTACTCCCGCCTCTTTGAAAATTTTGAGCAATCCCTCTTCCATCATCTGCTGCCAGACGCGGTCGGTGGAGGGCACAATCTTGAGCACCACACTGGGTGCCACCTTTCGGCCTTTCAGTATAGAAGCGGCAATCCGCAGGTCCTCAATACGCCCGTTGGTGCAACTACCGATAAAGGCGGAGTCAATTTTCACCTTGCCAATGTCGTGAATATCCACCGAGTCGTCCGGGTGACCGGGACGCGCCACCATGGGCACAAAACGCGACAGATCCAGTTCGAACACCCGGGCGTACTGCGCATCGGGATCGGCACTGATGCGCTCCAGTTTGCGACCGGCACGTTGCCCGCAATACGCCATCACCTCGTCGTTGGGCTCAAACAGCAGAATGATGGCACCCATCTCCGTCGCCATGGACGCAATGGTGATGCGTTCGTCCAGGGTGAATTTTTCCACTTCCTCGCCGTACACCTCCACCGCCAGACCTAACAATCCGTTGGCGCCGAAATGGTGCAGCAGATTCAGCACAATGTCCTTGGCGGTGATGCCTTCGGGTCGCTTGCCTTTGAGGATGAGTTTGGCGCTGGGGGGAACCTTAAACCATGCACGTCCGGTTGCCCAGACGGCCGCAATGTCCTGATCGCCCATACCCTGACCGAACGCGCACACGGCGCCCACAATGTTGGCATGGGAATCCGTGGACACCAGCGTGGCCCCCGGCACCGCCAATCCTTCTTCAATGGCCGTGTGGGTTCCAATTCCCACGTTGATATCGTACACCTTGATGCCCTTTTCCCGGGCAAACTGGCGACAAAAATGCTGATTCGCCGCATATTTCTGATCCGAACCGGTGGGATTGGTATCGAATGTGAAGAATGTTTTGGACGGATCATCAATCTCCAGCCCGTTTTCAATGAGATTCTTCACTACATTGGGACCGCCAAAATCCCGGGCGATGCGCACGTCTATCTCCACATCCACAATTTCCCCCGGTTTTACCCGATCTTTACCGGCATGTTTGGCCAGTATTTTTTCAATAATCGTCATATCTATTTTCTCCTGTTTAATATCAGCTCACGAAACATAAACGGAGAGAAGTCCCGTTTAGAAGTCCCCGGCACTTCGGAAGTGCCGGGGACTTTGTACTGCACTCCCATACACCGGCTCTCGCCGCTTCGCCTTTCTCCCTTCGCCCTTCGCCACTACTGCAGTTTGGCAATAATGGCATCGGTCATCTGCCGGGTGGAGGCGGCGCCTTTTTCCACCACATCCGGGGCACCTTTCATCTTTAGCATATCGTAAGTGCGCACCTTCCCTTCGGCGATTACCGCAGCAATAGCCTGACGAATACGATTGGCTTTCTCGTTCTCACCCAGATGATCCAGCATCATGCAGGCGGAGAGGATCATGGCAATGGGATTGACAATGGGCGGATCGAACGTCTCGTATTTAGGTGCCGAACCGTGGGTCGGTTCGAAAATCGCCACCTCTTTGCCAATGTTGGCGCTGCAGGCAAAACCCAGTCCTCCCACCAGACCGGCGAATCCATCGGACACGATATCGCCAAACATGTTGCCGGCCACAATCACTCCGTAGTCCTCCGGATTTTTGGTGAGCCACATCATCATGGCATCGATGTTCACGTTCCACAATTCAATATGGGGATATTCCTCTGCCACCTCGCGGGCAATGGCCAGCATCATACCGGAGGTTTCCCGGATTACATTGGGTTTTTCCGCTATGGTAACTGATTTGTACCCATATTTATCCGCGTACTCGAAAGCGGCACGCACAATCCGTTCGGTGTACTTCCGGGTGAAAATCCGTGTACTGATGGCGATCTCTTCCCGGGGAACATCGGCGAATTTTTTCATCTTGGGATGCGTTAACAGTGCATTGAAAACTTCTTCCGGGGGATTGGTCCATTCCACTCCCACATACAGCCCTTCGGTGTTCTGCCGGAAAATCACCACATCTACTTCCGGCTCTTCGATGGTGTCATTGGGACCTTTGCGGATAAAGTTCAACGGATTGCCCTTGAAGGTTTTGCAGGGACGCATGCAGATGTCCAGGTCGAAGTGCTGGCGCAGCCCCACAATGGGACTGTAGTACACATACCCTTTATCCTGCAGTTCCGGTGCCAGCTCTTTGGCAGCTTCGGCTTTGGGTTTGGAAGTAATGGCACCGAACAATCCGATTTTGTGCTTTTCCAGCAAATCCAGGGTGCGCTGGGGCAGGGGATTTCCCTCCGTGCGCCAGAACTCCCAGCCAATGTCGGCGTGCACATACTCCGCTTCAAAACCCACCGCGTCTAAAACGCGCAGGGCTTCCGGTAACACAATCTTTCCGATTCCATCTCCCGGCATGGTGACAATCGTACGCTTGCTCATAACCTCTCCTTCTGTTTTAAATTCGAAAATTGAAATATTGAAAAATTTGAAAATTCTCTGTTACGCTCGTCCAGGAAAAATCAAAAATCGAAAATCCAAGATTAAAAATCGAGAATAGATAATGGAGCACCAGACTGCCCCTCATCTCCTCTACCAACCACCCCATCCTCTCATTTTCAAATCTTCAAATCTTCAAATCTTCTAATCTTCTAATTTTCCAATCTTCCATTCATTCAAGTTTTTCAAAAATCGAAAACGCCTCCTGACCAAATTTTTGCTGCATTTTGATGGTGTAGATATCGTGAATGATATAGTCATTGGTCAACAGCACCATCCCCTGGTTGTAGGTGTAGGCGGCGGTGGTGGGACCCTCGTCTTTGAAATTGATGATCATCATGCTGGTGTTGTCCACCACCACGGCGAGCCTCCGGGCTTTGCGCTCCTGACGAATCTCGTGTTCCCGTCCGTGATGGAAAGTGCGCCGGAAAGTGTATGGGGATTTTCCGAACAGCACCATAAAAATTTTCACCCCTTCCTGTTCACGGGATTGCAGGGTCTGGTGGATCTCCTGCAGTTCTTCCGCCCACACGGAGATGAAAATTTCCTGCCGGGCGGCGGCAATCATCTCCCGCAGCTTGCGGAAACTATTTTCCCGTCCGGAGATGTTCCAGATGTAATGCTGGTCGGGATTGTCCCGGCGGTAGATTTCCGCCAGTTTTTCCTGCAAAAAATCGATGCTGCCCAGATAGTGGGTTTTCAGCTTGTTCAGAATTTCGTCCGGGGGGAAAGGAATATAGCGCCGGGGATCGCCATCCAGCACCATAATCACCTCTCGCTCCTGCAATTTCTTCAACACCTCGTATATTTTGGAGGCGGGTACGCCGGAGAGCTTGGCGATTTCGTAACCGGTGGCATTTTCCTGCTTTAGCAGCGCGATGTACACCTTTGCTTCGTACGAGGTAAAACCCAATTGCCGTAAATGCTCCAGCAGCTCCATAGTTACCACCTTTGTAGTTAATAGAAATTTAACTGCTCGGGAAAAAGCTGTCAATGATAAAAAAAATTATCTAACGGTTGTTTGGAAAATTAATGAAATGACACCATATTTCTTCCATTCTTAGGGTTTCAAAACAGAATAATTGAATTGTTCGCCAGAGATTGGAAAAGAGTTTATCTGTAAGGAGATGACATGGAGGTGAATGATGGTTGCGAAGAAAGCAATGATTTTTCCGGTGGGAATGGAGTGAGTGGGTTAAGCCTGGCTCCTTCAATCCGCATGTGAATACGATTTATTGGTGGTTATTTTAGGCGTAAAAAACATGGAATGGTGAGCCGATATGGATCCCTCCAATCCGATTTTGGAAGAGATTTACAGGAATTTCTCTCAGCGGCTGCGGGTGTTTGTTCGCCAGCGGATTGCTGATGATTCCATTGTGGAGGACCTGCTGCAGGAAATTTTCCTCAAAATTCATCAGGGACTTGGAAATTTGGAAGTCCGGCAGAAATTGGAGAACTGGATTTATCGGATTGCCCGCAACACCATCATTGATTATTACCGTTCTCGGAAGCCCACCGGCGCAGTGTCTGATGAACTATCCGCTGAGACGCCCGATCCCTTTGAGGATGTGAAACGCCAGCTCGCGCCCGCTCTGAAGGAGATGATCCTTAGCCTGCCTCACCCTTATCGAGACGCTTTAATATTAACCGTGTTCGAAGGGGTCTCCCAGAAGCAACTGGCGGAAAAATTGGGGATATCCCTTCCCGGGGCGAAATCTCGCGTCCAGCGGGCCCGCAAAATGCTCAGAAAACTGTTAGAGGATTGCTGCCATTTCGAATTCGACCGAATGGGGCGCTTGATTGATTATCAGCCCAAATGCCAACGTTGCTATCATGATATCCCCAGATGGGGGAATAAAAGCTGATCCGGCTGCATTATCGTTTTTGTCATTTCATTCCTCCTGGTCTGAAGATATTTGAAGTAAAACCGCTCTGCATTGTGTAAGTGGGTGATCCGGTTTTCCTCCCTGGTGTTCAATCGCGAACTAAAAAATTTCAAATAGTGGCATCCTTTTCGGAATTTGGTCGTCTGCTTAGGTGCAATCTGAAGAAAGGAAAGAACCATGAGTGACAAATCTTATTTCGATCGGGTGGCCGAAGAGTGGGACCAGCTGAGAGAGCGTTTCTTTTCGGACACCGTCAGAGAAAAGGCGCTGGCCGTTGCCGGTGTGCAAAGGGGGAAGCGTGCCGCCGACATTGGAGCCGGTACGGGCTTCATCACCGAAGGGCTGATTCGTTTGGGGTTACAGGTGATTGCGCTGGACGAATCCCGGGCAATGCTGGAAACAATGAAAAAGAAATTCGGCCATCTTAAAGGAATCGATTACCAGCTGGGAGAAGGAGAAAATTTGCCAATTCCCACCGGAAGCGTTGACTACGCATTCGCAAACATGTATTTGCATCACGTGGAAAATCCCTCGAAAGCCATTAGGGAAATGGTCAGAATTTTAAAGCCGGGAGGCAGACTGGTTATCACGGATTTGGATGAACATCGTTACGAATTTTTAAGGACGGAACAAGATGATCGGTGGTTGGGATTCAAAAGAGATAATCTGCAGCGCTGGTTTGCAGGGGCGGGTTTACGGGAAATCCGGATCGATTGCCTGGAAGAAGATTGTTGTGCGCAGTCGAAATGTGGATGCGAACGTATTGAGATCAGCATATTGATAGCTTCAGCTACAAAATAAGTGGATGTGATGAAAATTCTTTTTTTTGAAAAATTAATTTAATATAAAGCGCCATATTTTTGTTTTTAAGCACAGCAAAGACAAAACGGAAGAGAACCCCGGGTGGGAGAATTATGGAGCTAAAGGAGTTGCTCTCGGTCCTTCCAGGAGCATGGTTTCATAAAGCAGAATGATTTTTTCTGCCGGTAGTATATGAGAATCTGGTGATTTTATCGCATTTGGTGAAACAATATCTTACGGTGATTGGACAGAAAACTTGTCAGTTTAAGAGTTAATAGTGTATCTAAGATAAGTTTCGAGCGGTCTGTCGAGTGCTATTTTCTATTCGGTAGAATAATTTTAGCTGTAAATATGGAGAATCTCTAAATGCCTGGAATTCATTTTTTAAATGTTGGACACGGAGATTGTTGATGAATATGGCACCGTTTTACAGCGCATGGGCTTGCAAAATGAAAAGGAAATCCCTGAATTGTTCAAAATTTTTGCCGAGGGATTTCATCTTGTCTTTACAACAGAAACCCCTCAATTAAGCATTGTAAAAGACAATCCGGACGATAATAAATTTATTGAGTGTGCCGTGGAATTAGAGGCCCAGTATATTATCTCCGGTGACAAGCACCTCCAAAATATTAAAAAATATATGGGCATTGAGATTGTAAGTCCCAGGGAGTTTTGGGATTTGATGAATGGATAAAGGCTGCTAAAGAGCCATTACACCGGATCCCGCCGGGGCAGGAATGGAAAATTTGTCCGATCTCCCACCTCGCAAGTACGAAAAATGAAGAATATTCCGTGCTTTTTTATTCGGAATTCTTTTTTGTTGGAATCGTATGTTTTGAAATAAAAAGAAAAAAATGTCGAAAGCCGATCGATTCAATCCGGAAACGGGAGGCCGGATTTTGTTAGCGTTCTGAACCTGGCAGGGTAGATTTGTTGTAACAATTGGTTCAAAACAACCGCTTCCTTTTCAACAAATAACGAATCAGTGCTTTATCGAAGGGCTCGTTGGTGAAAAGGGTCTGGAAGTCGATGCGGGCGCGCTTGCACTCGTCCTCCAGGTGGGCGTAAAATTCCCCCGCCAGGCGGCGGTAATCTTCCTGCAAATAGTAAGGCTGGGTCTTGATTTTTTCCCCGGTTTCCAGGTCCACAAAGGTGGCATCATCCCGGAAGTTGAAAAACCGGTCGTTGGGATCCAGGATATTGAACACCAGAATCTCGTGCTTGTAGTGGCGAAAGTGCTTGAGTCCCTGCAGAATCCGCTCGGGATCCTCGTAGAGAAATTCGGTCAGCAAAATAATCAATCCCCGCCGCTTGATCTTTTCCGCCATCTGGTGTAGGGTTTCGCTGATGTGGGTGGGGGTCTGTTGCACTTTTACCGTCGCCAGTTCTTCCAGAATGAACTTCAGGTAGGCCGGAGAGGCTTTGGGCGGCAGGTAACGGTGAATCCGGTCGGAGAAGGTCACCAGTCCCACCGCATCCCGCTGTTTGATGAACAGATAGCCGAAGGCGGCCGCCAGATAGGTGGCGTACTGAATCTTGCTGATCTGACCGCTGGCGTAGCCCATGGAGCCGGAGGTGTCTAGCAGCAGGTAGGCTTTCAGGTTGGTCTCTTCTTCGTACTGTTTGATGTAGAAGCGGTTGGTGCGCCCGTACACCCGCCAGTCGATGTCGCGGATGTTGTCGCCCGGCATGTACTGGCGGTGCTCGCTGAATTCGGCGCTGAATCCGTGGTAGGGACTCTTGTGCAGTCCCACCAGGAAGCCCTCCACAATCAGGCGGGCCACGAGCTCCAGATTACGCATTCCCGCCACCACTTCGGGGCGCAGGTATTTTCGAATGGTGTCTTCCCGTTCGGGCATGGTTTCCTGTCTGTTTAAAATATCTCGCAGAGCCACAAAGGCGCCAAGCATTCTAATATGGTGGCCCTTGCAAAAAGGCGCTTCCTCCGGCATTCGGGCCTTTGGGGGACCATTTGGCAGCAGTAAGCTAATAAATTATTTATTCCGGGGAAATTATTTTTTATCTTATGTAACTTGCAGGGAGATTTTTCATCAAACGTAATCGATTTTAAACTGAAAATAGACAAGGAGAGGCGAGATGAGCGAACAGACCCACTACAAAGTGATTGTGATCGGATCCGGGCCGGCGGGGTTGACGGCGGCATTGTACACGGCACGAGCGGATCTGGAGCCTTTGGTCATTGAGGGAATCCAGCCCGGCGGACAGTTGACCATTACCACCGAGGTGGAAAATTTTCCCGGTTTTCCGGAAGGGATTCAGGGACCGGAGCTGATGGATAGAATGCATCGCCAGGCGGAAAAGTTCGGCACCAAATTTTATTACGGAACGGTTACCGGGGTGGATTTATCGAAGCACCCCTTCGAGCTGGATGTGGAAGGCAAGAAGTTGACCTGCGACGCCCTGATTGTGGCGTCCGGCGCCAGCGCCCGCTTGCTGGGACTGGAATCGGAGAAGCGGCTGATGGGACACGGGGTGTCCGCCTGCGCCACCTGCGACGGATTTTTCTTCACCGGTAAGGAAATCGTGGTCATTGGCGGCGGCGATTCCGCCATGGAAGAAGCCATCTTCCTGACCAAGTTTGCCTCCAAGGTGACGGTGATTCACCGCCGGGATCAGTTGCGGGCCTCGCCCATCATGCAGGAACGGGCCAAACAGAATCCTAAAATTGAATTCCTCTGGAATAAGCAGGTTATCGACATTTTGGGTACCCCAGAAGAAGGTGTGAAAGGGGTGAAGCTGAAAGACACCAAAACCGGCGAAATTAGCGAGTTTGCGTGCGAAGGTGTGTTCCTGGCCATTGGGCACGTGCCCAATACGGAGATTTTCAAAGGACAACTGGAGATGGATGAGACCGGTTACCTGATTACCGAGAAAGGCAGTACCCGCACCAATATTC
>JAJRXE010000325.1 GCA_024276455.1 Calditrichota bacterium | reverse complement strand
CACTGAATCTGCTCAAGCCCATTAAACCCGGCCAGATTCTGCAGGCTTATTTGCGCTACACTAAACAGGTCATTGACCTGCAAAACGCCAGCACCATCCAGGATACCGCCCTGTACGACTACCAGAGCCAGTGGGACACCGTTTACTACGAGTACCACTACCGCTCCACTCTGCGGGATCGGCGTCAGGCCAGCGGACAACGCAGCGGCGATTGGTGGGAGGGACAGCTCAGTCTCCACTGGAAACTAACCCCCAAAACTACCGTTCTGCTCGGTTTTTACTTCCTGAAAAAAGATTACCGCCTGGAGAGCCGGGAACCGGTCAGCGCCTGGCGGAGCTGGTACAACTGGGGTCAGAATCAGTGGGAGGGCGAATACCGGCATGTCTCCACCCTGCAGGAAGAAAAAACGCTGGTCTGGGAGTACGAGTCCGCGGTGAGAAGTTTCCAGATCCCGGTCATGCTGCATTTCCGCTTCAACCGCTACTGGTCTCTCATGCTGGGAATTAACCGGCGCCTGGACACCTGGGACATTCGCGAGGTCACCACCGCCTATTTCGATCTGCGCGAACGCAACGATGACGGCGAAGTAAAACAGGAAAGCGATTTCGGAGAACGCTACACCCAACCGGAACGCCATTTTACCGAGAACACCACCGATTTGTTCACCTACTTCACGGTGCAGCTCTCGCCGCAGTTCGGCATCGATTTGAGTCTGGAGCCGGATCTGGACCAAAACCTGCGCATCGCCCAGTGGTGGCTGGCCTTCCGCTGCCACCTCTAAATGGTCTTCTTGCGGATTCGCGCCATGACGTAAACTTTTTAGAGTTATTTTAATAGCCTACGAATTTACACGGATTGAAGCGAATAAAAAACAATAGAAAACTTTGAAAAATTAACCGCCAAGACGCGAAGACGCCAAGTATGAGAATTGAGTAAGATGAAGTGGTTATATTATTTCATAAAACAACTGCTATATTTCGCTTTTATTAGCTTCACCAAAAATAGATAAAAAATTGTTTTTGGATTTTTCTTCACGTCCTGGCGTCTTTGGGGTTTGATTTTTTTTCAAAGGTCTCAACAATTAAATATGTTCGATTTAATGAATATGAAAAGCTGTGCTTGCGATTCGACGCATTTTTTGTGGAATTCAACAATTTCAAGTTTGGGAAATGACTAATTTTTCGGGTTTTTCGTTTGATTCGCAAATGCAGGAATGTGTCGACGATTCCACCATTTTAAATGGGAAGGGATTGTTTCTCGCAAAGAAGCTTCTTATTTTAAATTAGATTACGCCTAAGAAACAGAGAATTGGACAGTGTAAACATTGGCGCCACAAAAAAATAAATTAAAAATAAAATCGAACATTTCATATAATACATTGACACAGTCAAACGTATTTAATGGTGTTATTCGTGTCATTCGTGGGCCAATACTTCATTTAGGTTTAATAAGGATTTAACGGATCCACATAGGGATTGAATTGAAAGTTCGCAGACTGAACATACCGCCCCTTTCCTTTCGCAGCCGCATCATTGCCACCTTTGCGGTGCTGACGGTATTGCTGGTGGGGGCGTTTTCTCGCCTGGCCTATCTAACGGCGCGCGAAATTTACCTGAACCAGCTCTCCAACGAGCTGAAACTACTCCTGCGCGCCGTGGCGGATCAGCTGGACACCCGCTACCTGGATTTTCTGACACCGGCGAGGACGGAAAGCGAAGCGGAGCAACTTTACCGCCGCTACCTGAGGAACAAAGCCAGGCTGTTTTCTCTGAACGACCTTTTTCTTTTCAACCGCCAGGGGGAACTGCTGGTACAGGTAAGTCAGCAGTCCGGGGATTTACCCCAACCGGCTCTGCTGATCTACCGCCAGGAGCTGGCTGCCCTGCCGGTGGGGGTCAGTCTTACTTCCCTGCCATTTAAGGGAAAAGACGGGGAGTGGTACTTCTGGGGATTTCTTCGCCTTTCGCAGAACCACTATTTAGGGGCGCGGGAAGGATTGCAACGGCTGGAACGGATTGACCGCTTGGCGCGGTTTTTCTGGGGAATCGGAATGGCCGGGGTGCTGCTCACCATTCTGGCCGGCTGGCTGCTGGCCCGTAGCCTCAGCCGTCCGGTGGAAGCCCTGGTGGATTTCAGCGCCCGGCTGGGGAAAGGCGACTTCTCTGCCATCCCGCCCCGGGGTCTGAACCGTGAGCTGCAAATTCTGGCGGATGCCCTGGACCGCATGCGCCGCGACCTGGCCAATTACCACCGGGAACGGGAAAACATGCTGGCTCAAATTGCCCACGAAATCCGCAATCCCTTAGGTGGCATCGAACTGCTCACCGGACTGCTGGAAGAAGACCTCCGCCGCCATCGGCTGGACACCGAGTACGCCCGGAAAATCCGGGAAGAAATCGCTGGACTAAAGGATTTAATCACCGCTTACCTGCACTACAGCCGTCCGCTGCAGGCGCACCCGGAATGGCTGGACGTGACCACGGCGCTGCGGCAGGTAATCGTGACGGTTCATCCCCAGTTGAAAGAAAGGGGCATCCGTTACCGGCTGGAAAATCAAGTTGCCGCGGATATCTTTTTCGATCCCGGCCACTTGCAGCAAATTTTAACCAACCTGCTGCACAATAGTCTGGAAGCCTGCTCCGCGGGGGACGAAATTCTCCTAAGGGTACGTCACAATAAACGCAAACTTCGCATCGAAATCCGGGACACCGGCTGTGGGATTGCGGAGGACATCCAGGAGAAAATTTTTCAACCGTTTTTCAGCGGTCGGGCAACCGGCACCGGACTGGGACTGGCTATTTGCCGCAAGCTCTGCCAGGAGAATCGGGCCAGCATATTCCTGGCGGACGGAACACCGGGGCACTGTACGTTTGTAATTGAAAGTGAGCATTTTCGATTAAAGGGACCCTCTGCATGAAAACAGCGGATTCTAACAAAGGAAAAGCAAGCCTTGCTCTAACCGTAGTTATTGTGGAAGACAATGCCACCATGCGTCTGGGCATGGAAGAAACCCTGCGGCGGGAGGGGCACCGGGTATTGGCCTTCTCTAACGGACCGGACGCCCTGGCCCGGCTGGAAAGAGAGCCTGCGGACATTGTGATTACCGACCTGAAGATGGAACCGCTGGATGGTCTGGAGGTACTGGCCCGGGTGAAAAAACGCTGGCCCGACTGCGAGGTTATTCTTATTTCCGCTTACGGAACGGTGGAAACCGCCGTGAAAGCCATGCAATTGGGAGCGGCGGATTTTCTGACCAAACCCTTTTCTCCGGAGGAGTTGCGGGTGCGGGTGAACAAAGTGCGGCAGCACCTCCAGCAGCAACAACAACTCCGTCAATTAGCCGACGAGAACCGCCTGCTTCAGGATGAACTGGGTGCCCCTTACCGGGAAATGATTGGCGCGTCTCCGGCCATGCAGGAAATCTTTCGCCTGATCGAGCGGGTGGCCCGGGAAGACAGCACCGTGCTGATTGAGGGCGAGAGCGGCACCGGCAAGGAGCTGGTGGCCCGCGCCATTCACCGGCGGAGTCCCCGCCGGGAGCAGCCCTTCATCCGGGTGAATTGCGGCGCCCTGAACGACAATCTGCTGGAAAGCGAGCTCTTCGGGCACGAGAAAGGCGCTTTCACCGGAGCCATTCGCCGCAAACGGGGGCGCTTCGAGCTGGCCGACGGCGGCACCCTTTTCCTGGACGAAATCGGGGACGTTTCCCCCACCATGCAGGTAAAACTGCTGCGGGTGCTGCAGGAACAGGAATTTGAGCGGGTGGGCGGCGAAGAAACCATTCGGGTGAACGTACGCATTATTGCCGCCACCAATCGCAATCTGGCGGAACTGATCGCCCGGGGAGAATTCCGGGAAGACCTTTACTACCGGCTCAGTGTGATTCCCATTAAACTGCCGCCTTTGCGGGAGCGGCGGGAGGACATTCCCCTGCTGGTAAACCATTTCCTGGAGCGGCTCAGCCGGGAACGCAACCGTCACCGACCGGAGATTTCTTCCGAAGGCATGGAACTGCTGCAGAGCTACACCTGGCCCGGCAACATCCGGGAGCTGGAGAACGTGCTGGAGCGTCTGCTGGTCATTTCGCCGGACAAGGAAATTGCTCCCCAGCTCATCGCCCGTCAGCTGGGCGGCCGGGTCAACCTGACGGACGATTACCGTCACCTGCCGCTGGAGGAAGCGTTGCAGGCCTTCGAGAAAAATCTGCTGCTGCACGCCCTGAAGGAAGCCGGCGGGGTGAAGAATCGCGCCGCTAAGCTGCTGGGGATTCGCACCAGCACCCTCTACTACAAACTGGAAAAGTACGGATTATTGAAATGAAAAGGCGAATTTGGTTCGGAATACTGCTTTTACTCAGCGGGATTTTGTTCGCCCAGCATCTTGCAGTGCTGGAACAAACCTATAGCGAGCAAACCGCCCAACTGAAACAGCAGGCAGCGGTCACCGATTCCCTTCGCACCCGACTGAACCAATTAACCAGCGAACTGCAAAGAGAAAAGCAACGCCCTCACCCGGACGAGAAACGAATGAAAGCACTGATGGCGGAAATTGTGGAGCTTTCCCGCCGTGTCGAACAGTCCCGCCAGCAGGAGTCGGTTCTGGAGGCCGCCCGGGAGAAGACCCGTCAGGCTCTGGAAGAGGCCTACACCCACCGAATTGACTCCCTGAAAGCGCTGCTGCAATCCGGTAAATTTCCGGGAGATCGGGCCGCCCTGGAGCAAGAGATTCTACGTTACACCGAAAAACGGCTGGCGGTCGCGCCGCCGCTTCCGGGCCTCCATTTCGATCCGGCCAAAGTCGTCCAAATCGATCCGGCGGCCGCCCGCGATTCCACGGCTCGCCTGATCTACCTGGATTACCTGCGCAACGCTTTGCAGGACGTGAACCAGCATCTGGCCCGCCTGGAGAAATTGCAGCAGGAGTACCAGACTGCGTGGCAGCTTCGTCGCCGGGCCCGCGATTTCGTTAACGACGTGATCGCCGACGGAGAGCTGAGTGTGGCCAGCCTCTCCCGCTCCACTTCCCCTGCCTCGTCCCAATTCT
>JAJRXE010000324.1 GCA_024276455.1 Calditrichota bacterium | reverse complement strand
GGGGATAATGAGACTGAGCACGGCAGCGAGTCCAGGATCTTTTTTCCTTTCTATTACCTACCTCCTTTCCATTAACCAGAAATAATTTTTGAATCGGATCAGGATTTTGTTCCCGTAGATGCCGAATTTTTCGAATTTTCCAGCGGGAGTTTGATTACAAACGTGGTCCCCTGACCGGGTTGGGAACTTACCTCAATATCGCCCTGGTGATGTTTAACGGTACTGTAAACCAACGAAAGTCCAATCCCCATCCCTTCGCCCACTTCTTTGGTGGTGAAAAAGGGATCGAAGATGTGTTTCCGAATTTCCGGAGGAATGCCTCTGCCGTCGTCCGAGATGCGGCACACCAGCCAGTCTTTCTCCCGGTTCGATTCAATCCGGATGGTTTGGGCGCCAGCCTGTTCGGCGTTTTTCAACAGTTGCATCAAAGCATGGTTGATCTCCACCCGGGATCCCCGAATGCGGAAATTCTCCTGAAAGTCCAGTTCGATGGTTAGTGAACGCTTCAGATTGTCCTGAAACGCCTGAACCAGTTGCTGCAGATTGCTGTTCCAGTCGATGCTCTCCTGCTGGAGCAATTTAGAGGGAGAGAAATTTTTCAGGTCTTCAATGATTTGCCGGGAGCGCTGTGCTCCTTCCCGGATGCCGGCAATGAGTTTCTCGAAATCGGTCAGAATGAACTGCAAATCCTTTTCGTTTTTCAGGCGTTCCTGTTCTTCCTTCGGCAGAAGCGGCAGCGCCTCCTGCAGCGCCTCCACCAGCCGGCGGGTGTATTCTTCCAGATGAGGAATATTGCTGTAAATGAAATTAATGGGATTGTTGAATTCATGCATGAAGCCGGCAATCAAACGTCCCAGGCTGGCCATTTTTTCCGATTGAATCCATTTCTCCTGGGTCTCTTTTAATTCCCGAATGGTGCGCCGCAGTTCGGCGGTGCGTTGTTCCACTTTTTCTTCCAGGGAGCGGTTGAGTTGTTCGATCTCCTTGTAAGCCAGGGCGTTGCGAATGGCAATGCCCAGCAGATTGGCAAACGCCTGCAAAAAATTGACATCCTCTTCGGTAAAGATGTTGGTCAGATGGCGATTGTCCACGTAAATAGTGCCAATAGCCCGGTTGCCCAGTAGAATGGGAACGCAGATTAAGGAGAGAATTTCCAGCTTCTGGATGGTTTGAAATTGGGAGAAGCGGTTGTCCTGTAGGGCATTGGTACTAAAAATCGGCCGGTAATCGTGCATCACGGTGTTGACAATCGAACGGCTGAAGTGCAGGGCATTGCGTTCCGACTGGTCGTCGATATTGGAAGCGATTTTGATTTTCAGGTCGCCCTCTTCCAGCAGCAAAATGACCACCCGTTCCGCTTTCAGCAATTCGGAGATCAGCTTGATGACTTCCCGGAAAAGTTGCTCGGGATCGATGATGGTATTCAGCTTTTGGCTGGCCTGATAAAGGGCCAGAAGACGCTGTTCGTTCAGGGAGGTTAAGCGCTGGCTGGAACGGGCATGGCGGGAGAAATCTTCCTCCAGACGTTTTATAATCGATTTAAATTGGTGACTTCTGGCCATGTTTTTTATTTTAAAGTAATCAAAGAGTGGTGGGGAAAGCAAGATTTTCTGCAAGCTTGTTCTTAGGAAATTCGAAACCCGGGAAAATGTCACGTTTTGGGTTTCAAATTTCCAGTTTCCCCAATTAGGGATGATTTTTAAAAACCCCTGACCATAAAAAAACGCCGATCAGATGACCGGCGTTTTTCCTCTTGAAATGTTCCGAAGAATCAGTCTTCTTTTTTTTCCTCATCCTTGGACTCTTCCGTTGGCGTTTCCGCTTTCTCTTCCGCTTTGGGTTCCGCCTTTTTCTTCTTGCGGGTGGTTTTCGTTTTCGCTTCCGCTTTCTTTTCCGTCTTTTCTTCCTTGACTTCTTCGGTCTTTACTTCCGCCTCTGCCTCGGTGGGTGTTTCGGCCCGTGCTTCTTCCCCAGGAGCCGTTTCGGCTTTCGCTTCCGCTTTCTTCTCCGCCGTTTCTTCTACTTTCGCTTCCTGCTCCGCAGACTTCGCTTCCTCGACTTTCGCTTCTTCAGATTTTTCTTCCGCTTTCGCTTCTGTCTCCTTGGCTTCGGCGGCTTTTCCTTCTTTTTTCTCGGCTTTCTTGGCAGCCGCTTTGCGCGGCGCTTTGCGCTTGGGCAAGGGCTCTTCCGGGACGTCTTCAATCAGCTCGGGAATATCTTTCACCAGATCTTCCAGGGTGGTGGGAGCAAAATTGTGTTGCGCCATGTAGCGGTCAATCTCTTCTTGCTCCTTACCCTTTAGATATTCGCTTACCGAAAGAACAATCCGTTTATTTTCCTTGTCGAATTCAATCACTTTGAGCGGCAGTTCTTCGCCCACCTTGAAGTGGTCGGAAGCGCGTTTAATATTAGGCTTGCCCAGATGATTCAACGGTACGAAGGCATCCACGCCCAGGGGCAGGGTCACAATCACACCCTTGTCGATCAGCCGGGAAATCTTCCCGGTAACTTCCGTTCCCACTTTGTAAGCATCTTCGAAAGTGTCCCAGGGATTCGGTTCCACCTGCTTGTGTCCCAGCGCAATCCGGCGTTCTTCCTTGTTAATGTCCAGCACCACCACATCGATTTCCATGCCCTTCTTCACTACTTCGCTGGGATGGCGCACTTTCTTGGTCCAGCTCAAATCGGAAATGTGTACCAGTCCGTCCACGCCTTCTTCCAATTCCACAAAGGCGCCAAAGGGGGTCAGGTTGCGCACCACACCGCGATGCTTGGAACCGATGGGATATTTTTCCTCGATGTTTTCCCAGGGATCCGGGGTCAACTGTTTCAGGCCGAGAGAAATTTTCCGTTCTTCCGGCTCGATGCTCAGCACCACCGCTTCCACCTCGTCGCCCTCTTTGAGCACCTGAGCGGGGTTCTTAATGTGCTGCGACCAGCTCATTTCGGAGACGTGAATCAGGCCTTCGATGCCCTTTTCCAGTTCTACGAAAGCGCCATAGTCCGTCAAGCTCACCACCGTTCCCTTTACCTTGCTGCCAACCGGGTAGCGTTCTTCCACGTTTTCCCAGGGATGCGGCTGCAGTTGCTTCAGGCCCAGCGAGATGCGTTTCTTGTTTTCGTCGAAATCCAGAATCATCACGTCGATTTCCTGGTCCAGTTTCACCACCTCGGAAGGATGGTTTACCCGGCCCCAGGTCAGGTCGGTAATGTGCAGCAAGCCGTCCACGCCGCCCAGATCGATAAACACCCCGAAGTCGGTGATGTTTTTGACCATTCCGCGGCGCACCTGACCTTTTTCCAGCGTGCGGAGAATCTCTTCCCGCTTGCTCTCCAGTTGCTTCTCGATGATGACCCGGCGGGAAACCACAATGTTTTTCCGGGCCTCGTTCACTTTTACTATTTTAAGATCCAATGTTTGTCCCACAAACGCATCAAAATCGCGGATGGGTTTTACATCCACCTGGGAGCCCGGCAAGAAAGCGTCCACACCGTCCAGATCGACCACAAAGCCACCCTTAATGCGGCGGGTAACCCGTCCCTGAATGATTTCGTCATTGGCGTATTTCTGCATCAGTCGTTCCCAGGAGCGCAGGAAATACACCCGGCGACGCGAGAGCATGACCTGCCCTTCCATGTCTTCCGGATTTTCCAGGAAGACCTCCACCTTGTCGCCGACTTTGATCTCGTCAATGTCCACGAATTCTTCCTTGGGTACCATTCCTTCGGATTTGAATCCTACATCGATAATCACATCCGTGTCTGTTAAACCGACTACCGTGCCTTCGATGATGTCGCCTTCACGCACTTTTTCGAAGCTCTGCTCGTAGAGCTGAAAGAGCGACTCATCGCGTTCCACATCCTCGTCCATAATTTCCGGTACTTCACCTGCCTTGAATACCTGGCCGGGTTTCAGGTCGTCCACCTTCAACCGGGCTTTCTCCTTTTCGGTATTCTGCTCGGTGGCAGATTCCGGGGTTTGTTGTTTTACTTCTTCAGTCATTAATTAATTCCTCCTTTCCAAATAAGATATCCCCTTGGGGGATTACAGAACAGCAAATATAATCTTTTTACATTTCTATTCAAAATATTTTTTCACAATATTTCCGAACTCTTTTGAGGTTCCGGGCGTATTTAAGGAGAATTTTTAGAAGGGAAAGGAGTAATTCATTTTTTCGCTTGTAAACCGGAAGGCTTAGGTGTAAAATTGAAAATTAAATGAATAACCTAAAGTGTGGAATTATGAATGTAAAACCAATATTTGTTTATTTATTATTTGTTCTAATCAGTTTTTGGGGATGCGCCGGAAATCTCTCTACGGTTAAAAAAGAATCCCCTGCCGCCGCTGCAAACGAAACGCAAATTAATTGGAAAGCTTACCAGTATTATTTGGACGGGGCTTTGAATGATTTTCAGGATCAATACGAGAAAGCCCTATTGCAATATTACCAGGCATTAATTTACGATTCCACTTCCGCCCAGATTCACAAAGCAATCGGACGCGATTTAATGCGCCTGGAATCTTACGAGAGCGCCGTTTACTATTTGAAAAAAGCGCTGAAGTTGAATCCCAACGATCGGGAAACCTACCTGTATCTGGCGGAGGTTCACTTCAACATGCACCGGTTTCCGGAAGCGGTGCGCTATTTTGAAGCGCTCTGGAAAATGGATCCTTACAACAGTACGGTGCAAAACAACCTGCTGTATCTCTATTCTTCTCTGAAAATGCAGGACAAACTACTGGAATTCTATCGTAAGATGATGGAATATTACCCCAATGATGTGGATAAAGCCTTGCAGTACGCTCTGGCCTGCATTAAACAGAAAAAAATCGGGGAAGCTCAACGGGTGTTAAGTCAGGTGGTTCAACAGGACTCCACTCAGTACAAAGCCTATTTTATGTTGGGTAGTCTGTACGAAATGCAAAAAGACACGTTGCGAGCGGAGCAGATTTACCGCGCCATTGTGAAGGATCACCCCGATTTTACCGATGCCCTGACCTCGTTGTACCGTCTTTACCGTACTCGCATGGATTGGGACGCGATTATTCAGTTGTACGAGCCGGTGGTTCGCCGCTTGGAGGAAGCCAACCAGGCTAATCTGATTCTGGGCGAAGCGTATTTCTACAAAAAAGAGTACGACAGGGCTTCCGAGGTATTGCAGCCGCTATTGGAGAACCAGCAGTTTCGCGTCAGTGCCCTGGAGTTGTTGGGACGCATTGCCCTGGAGAAGGAAGATTACGCCCGGGCCGAAGAGTATCTGAAAACGTTAATTGAAGAAGAGCCGCGGGACCGTTACGGCTGGATCTTTTTGGCGCTGGTGTACAACCAGCAGCGGCAGTTCCAGAAAAGTGCCCGTTTGCTGGAACAGGCGGTTTCTCTCCACCGCGACGATGTGGACCTGCTGGGACTGTACGGCAGTGTGCTGGATCAGATGGGCGAAACCGAGAAAGCGGTGGCGCCGCTGGAAAAAGCCCTCCGGCTGGAACCGGATCATCTCAACAGCATCGTGGCGCTGGCAAATGTGTACGACAAATTGAAAATGTGGGAGAAATGCGACTCCCTCTACGAAGCCGCTCTGCGCCTTTACCCCGATAATCCTCTGTTATTAAACAACTACAGTTACTCTCTTACCGTGCGGGGAAAGGACCTGGACCGCGCTCTGGAAATGGCCAAAAAGGCGGTACAAATGGAACCCAACAACGGGGCCTATCTGGATACCATGGGATGGATTTATTACCAGTTAGGCGATTACCAGAAGGCTCTGGAATACGTTCAAAAAGCGGTGGAAACCCGGGAGCAGAGCGCCGAGGTACTGGACCACTTGGGCGATATTTACCATAAACTCGGGCAACCGGAGCAAGCTCGGACTTACTGGCAGAAGGCGCTGGAATTGGAACCGGACAACCAGAAGATTAAAGCAAAATTGCAAAATCTATGAGGCGGATTCCCTTCAAATTCCTTGGGTTTGTTTTGCTCGCCCTGCTGGGTTGTTCGCCCGTTTTAACCCAGAAGAGCGCCCGGGTGGATTTTGGAGCGGCGGAGAACTGGCCGACTTTTTACCGGGAAAATTTTCGGAAGTTGCATTCGTTCGAAAGCAAGGCGCGGTTTACGGTGGAATCCCCGGGAATGTCCACCAATTTTCAGGCCGCCGTTATTTTTGCGGCGCCAGATACGCTTTTCCTGAAAGCCGAGGGCATGTTCGGCGTGGACATCGGGGAAGTGTTCATCGGGAAACATCGCTACATCTTTTACAACCAGTTTCAAAACCATTTCTGGAGCGGGTCGCTCGATAATCCCTACGAGAATCAATTCCTGCAAACTCATTTAAAGCTTTCCGAATTGAAACACAGCATTGTGGGGTACGTGCCCCTTCCGGACAATGTGCGTTTGGTGAATCGCCGGCACGGCATTTTTGCCACCCTGGTGAACGGTAAAAAGTGGCGTTTGACGGTGGATTTAAGCACCGGACAACTCCAGAAATGGGACGTGCTGGAGGGTGAGAAATTGCTCCTTTCGGCGGAATTCAAAAACTACCGCTTAACAGAGGGAATCCTTTTCCCCGGGCTCATTCGTCTGGTGGTGCCGGGAGAGAGGGAAATGGTTGCGGTCTTTCACAAGAACATTGTGGTAAACCGGAAGATTGCTCCGGAACGTTACCGCATCGTTATTGGTCCCAAGGTGAAACAATTGATGTTAGGTGAATAGAAGATGCCCGAAATTTCCGTAGTGGTGCCCGCATTCAATGAGCAAGATAGCCTGCCGGAATTGCTGCGGCAGATCCGGGAGAGCCTGCAACCTTTGAAACGTTCCTACGAGGTAATTGTGGTGGACGATGGTAGCACCGACAACACTTTGCCGGTGCTGCGGGAGTTGAAAAAGGAGTACCCCGAACTCAAGGTGATTAGCTTTCGGCGCAATTACGGGAAAAGCGCTGCCCTCTCGGTGGGATTCCGCAAAGCGCAGGGCGATTTCATTTTTACCCTGGATGCCGATTTACAGGACGATCCTTCCGAAATTCCCGAGATTCTGCCCCTGCTGGAAAAAGAATACGATCTGGTTTCCGGCTGGAAGAAGAAACGTCACGACCCGCTCAGCAAGACGATTCCCTCCCGTATTTTTAACTTGGTCACCTCTCTGATGAGCGGCATTCGTCTTCACGATTTTAACTGCGGTTTAAAGGGGTACCGAAAAGAAGCGGCCAAGAGCCTGGAAATTTACGGGGAGCTGCACCGCTTCCTGCCGGTGCTGGCCCACTGGCACGGTTTCCGGGTGGGCGAAAAGGTGGTGCGGCACCGGCCCCGGCGATACGGCCGCTCTAAATTCGGCATCTCGCGTTTTTTCAATGGCTTCTTCGATCTGTTAACAGTCATCTTTATTACCCGCTACAAAACCTCGCCCCTGCACATGTT
>JAJRXE010000323.1 GCA_024276455.1 Calditrichota bacterium | reverse complement strand
TGGTTCTTTTACCATCGGAGCGTGTAAGGCATTAACCTGTTTATCCTGCGGAATGGCCTGTGGTTTGTTTATTTCATCAGCAGCATTCGGCGAACTGCTCGCCGATTGCCCGTTTGCAGTTCGTACAGGTAGATCCCCGAAGGTAGCGTTCCCCCATGGAACTGCACCCGGTAGTTGCCCGGAGGCAGCGTCCGGTTCACCAGTACGTCAACTTTCTCGCCTAATATGTTGTAAACGGTAAGTTTCACGGGTGCTCTTTTCCCCAGCGTAAACGGGATGGTGGTTTCCGGATTGAAGGGATTTGGATAGTTCTGTCCTAAATTGTAACCCTGCGGAACGGATGCTATTTCGTTCTCTGTACCGGAAATGAAGGTATTTTCGAAAATTATTACGTCCAGGTAGGCAGCGCAAATGAACTGGTTGTACATGGCCAGATCGATGGCATAACCCCGTTCGGTCTGGAAATAGCCCGCTTCGTCCGGGGTAGAAGGCGCACCCACATCCACCGTGCGCACACCCAGATATCCATTCGACACATAGGCGTAGTTTCCGGAGACCTGTACATCAGTGGCAGCACCGTAATTCATCTCACTCACGCGATGAGGTTGGCTTGGATTGGAAATATCCAGAACCAGGAAACCGCTGTCCCCATCGCATGTCATGTACAGATAATTGCCGTCCACATCCATACCGTGGACGTTGTAAGAATGGTTGGTGTTTAGGTCGGACTTACCCAATTCCAGAGGTAAATTGCCGGAGACATCCAGAAGATGTACGCTGGAATGGGTACCCACATAGAGGTGATTGTCCATGCGGAAAAAGGAAGTTACATTGCGGCCCCAGCCCAGAGATATTTTACTCAGCAGGCTGGTGAGGGAGCGGTTGAGGGTGTAAACGGTATCCAGATAGGCCAGATACATCCGGGAGACATCGGATGTGATGGCGGTGTAAGCGTATTTTGTTGACACGGTCTGGATTTCCACGGGAGTGCCGGGGTCGGAAACGTCCACCAGTGTGATTCCGCGTGCCGTGTGCGGATTGTTGTATTCCGTATCGTGGGTAAAATAAGCCGTATCGCCCTGTACGGTCATGTGCGTCATGTTGGTTCCCTGTTCATAACTCAGCAGGCAGAACCCCATTTCCAGCGGCATGGCCGGATTGCTCATATCCAGAATACTTAGACCAATTTCATCCCACGGTGTAGAATAGTGTACATAGAGATAGTGGTTCTGGCGGCGAATCTCCCGCAAAATAATGTTGGTGTTCTGGTAAAATCGTTCCTGTATTGTAGTGGGGTTCGGAAAGGCTAACAGGCGAAAACCACTCTCATGGGCAACGGCGAGGTTCCCATTAACAGTTACCACCAGTCGGGCCTGACTAAAACTGTACGTTTCGCTCTGGTACACGGCATTCGTCACCGGATTCTGCGGGTCGCTCATATCCAGGGCTCGCAGGGTAAAAAAGACGTGACCGTACGGGGTGGTGTCCTGGTGGGAAACCACAAAGAAATCCAGGCCATTTCCTCCCATGGCATGAATAGTTTCGTTCTGAGGGAGTTCCAGCGTGTCCAGCACATTCGGCGTGGAGGGGGTTGTGATGTCGTAAATCTGAATCAGATTCAGGCCATTGCCCACCACAAACATTTTGTCGGTTGTGGCGTAAATGTTGCTACTGTAGATGGGCACGGCAACGATTTGTTGAATAGATTGGGGATTCGATATGTCGTAAATCAAAGCTCCACTGGTTTGTGCCGCGGCAAATAGTCGGCTGCCCTGAATGTACAATCGGTTGGGGGTGGTCACATAGAATTCCTGCAACGGTTGTGGGCTGGTGGGATTTGAGACGTCGATGGTTTTCAGAGCATTTAACATCCCCAGGAACACGACATTGTCTTTGAATGCAACGGATTGGACGGCTCCGCTGGTTTCGAAAAAACTGACCCGGTAAGGAGCGGTGATGGGTTCGGTTTTTACGATGTAAAGGCCGGCTGTTCCCGGCGGCGACCAGCCCCCCGTACCGTTAAGCCCGATGTACAGATAGTTTCCTGTCCAGTAAAAATCGCTGACGTTTCCGGGGGTGGCGATGGACGAAATGTGAACCGGATGTTGCGGGTCGCTGACGTCCAGAATGCGAATCCCGTAGCCGCTGGAAACCGCCAGATAGTTTCCCTGTACCGCTACAGCCACGCACTCCCCCACAGGCCACTTGCCCACCATATTCATGTTTTGCACATTAGTGGCGTTCAGAACGGTGAAAAAAATAAGGGTGAATAAGATAATCGCTTTGCATTTGAGGTACATGGTGTTATCCTCCGTGATTTCGTTTTACACAAATTTCGGAAATACTTGCAAACCCGGGAGCGTTTTACCAGGGGTGCAGGGAACCAGTAACCAATTCTTTTTCCCCCGTGAGCAGTTGCCCCGGTATGATCTGGATGAATAATGACAAAATCGGGGAAACCAACCCGGAACGTTGCACCATACGGAAGCCGGTTTCATAACTTCATGGTGAGGAAAAAGAGAAGGAGGGGATAAATCTGTCATGATGATAAGGCAAAACCGTACTGTTCTGCGGAAAAGGAACGCTGTGGGTCTGGAAATGGGGGTAAGGAGCCGATAACCCAACTGTTTTGTTTTGAACACCTGATGTAATAATAGGTCCGTCATGCGAATATCCAATATAACCCGAGTTTCCTGCCATTGTCCCATCTGCTTTTCGCCGGGGCGGGATGGCGGACAGGCACGCTCATGTTAAATGTATCGAGGTTCAAAACGGATTCTTTAGGAAAAATTTAACTTGTGGAAAAAGCCGGCGGGATGCGGGTGGGCTTGATAATCCTCCGGATTTATCCGGGTGGCGAAATTCCCGTTTGCGGAAACCAACTATAGTAATCACTTCTTTGTGTGTAAATTGGACTGGATGGGAGGCAGGATGGTGGTTTCCCGGTACGTTGCAGAAAGAGGAAACTGGAGGGAAAACGAATTTTTTCCGATAGGAGTAGGGGGAAAGTTTTCGGGTGAGTCTAACCCGGAGGTGGTGACCAACGCCCGGTTCATGCGCACCCTGGCCCGGGTACTGCACAAACCGTTCTTTCTGCCACCCGTGCCGGGTTTTCTGCTTCGCCTCTTTCTTGGCGAGATGGCCAATATAGCACTGCAGGGAAGCCGGGCTTCAGCGGAAAAACTCATCCGCAGCGGGTTTCGCTTTCAGTACCCGCAGCTCTCTGCGGCGCTGCAGGATTTGTTGATACTGGATTAAGCAGGGCGATTTCGAAAGCGAAACAGAAAGGCAACGATCAGCAGTAGTACACTACCCGCCACCAGAAACCATTTGAGTGTGGTGGCCAGACTAACGTAAGGTGCCGCGCCGGCAATGCCGGTGGGGTAGTGGGACAACATGTACAATTCGCCACTATTTTCCAGATAGTCCAGAACCGCTGCGGTAAAGGGCAAAAATCGGAGACGGTGCAACAATTGGGGGGGCGCTACTGCCCCGCCGGAGAGCGCCCATTGCAGCAGGTAGAAGAGCAATAAGCTGTAAACCAGCGGATAAACCAGGTCGATGGTCAGGGCATAGTAGTAGAGCCGTCGGCCGTGCTCTCCCAGGTCCGTTAAGATGCGGTTGGCTTCGGCGGCGGTGTACGAAAAGCGGGTGTCCAGGATTTGCGAACTACCGGAGACCTGTTCTATCTCCCGGCTAATCAGAAAAAATCCTACCTGACAAAGCAGAAACAGTCCGATAAGAACGATCAAGGTTTTGGGATGGTTCATTCTATTGCTCTGAAGTTTGTTTTAAAAAACGGAAGACCTTTAAAATTGACCAGTGAACTTTGAAAAAACTACCACAAGGACGCGAAGACACGAAGAGAAAAAGAGAACTTTGGTTTAACCAAGAATTACCACGAATGTCACTAATTTTTTAAATATAATCGAAGCATCACCATTATATAATGTGCTATTATGCATAAAATCAAATCATGAAATATTTTTTCAAAGCTTTCAAAATACTTGGGGGCATAAGGGACATAGGGGCATAAAGGGACGGATTGTAGCTGATCTTTAATTTTTAGATCTTCGATTTTTGATTTCATTCTGGCGTCTTCGTGGTTTCAGGCATGTTTTCAAAGGTCTCAATTTTTTCAAAAGTCTCTGAATAACTTGCAATCGGTTTTGGATTTTTGATTTTGGATATTCAATTTAAACCCGGTGTCATCGCGGTTAATTTTTCAAAGTGCTCTAAAAAGCGAGTCAAAACCGCCACCAGAAGAGCAAATCCCACAGGCTGTAGCGGGGGATTTTTTTCATCGAGTACGGTTTGCCGGTCAGGATGGCTTCGGCAGCCAGTAGTCCGCTGTGAATGGCCGGACCGATGCCCTCGCCCATGTCCAGGGTGGCCAGTCCCGCCGCATCGCCAACGATAAAGGCATTCCCTCTCTGCGGTTGGGGCAGCGGCTGGCGCAGGTAGTAGCCGTAACCGCGCGCGGGAAGTTCCTGCAATTCCACCAGTCCCAGCTGCCGGAGTTTCTCCCCAAAACATTCCCAGTGCTGGCGGATGGTCTGACCTTTCGCTTTTAAATCGACAAAGCGGCCACCAATACCGATGTTCAGGTGGCCGTTTCCTTTGGGCACGTACCAGGAGTAGCCGGGCAGGTCGTGGTCGAAGAACCAGAGGTAGCAGTTGGAATCGTGGTAAGGGTAGGGGAATTCCGCTTCCATGGTAACGATGCGCTGGTGAGGCTGGCGGGGATTGTGTTCCCGAAAGAAGGTGTGGTACACCGGACAATTGGTGCCTCCGGCGCCCACCAGATAGCGGCACCGGTAAACGTCGTCGATGATGTAATAGCCGTTTTCCTGACGAATGTGTTGCACCTCGTGCTGGCGGAATTCTGCTCCGGAACGCTGCAGCAGCCAGTGATCAAATTCCACCCGGCGGATGGAGTACTGGCGGGTGGGAAGGGGAATGCGGCGCCCGTGAATGAAATAAATAAGTCGGTTTAACCGGATGAGGCTGTGGTGGTAATCCTGCGGGCGGACGCCCAGCAGTTTCCACACCCGGGGGGTTACCCAGCCGGCACACAGCTTCAGGCGGGGGAAGGAGCGCTTGTCCAGCACCAGCACCTCCCGG
>JAJRXE010000322.1 GCA_024276455.1 Calditrichota bacterium | reverse complement strand
GGATGTCCGGGAACGTTGCCGATGTACACAAATTTGATTCCTTCTGCCCGGGCGATGTCGTGGGCTTTTTCCAGGGTAGCTACCGGGGTGGGCGGAAGATTTTGCAGTTTGTATTGAGGATAAAAACGGGTGAAGTGAACCGGCACGTCCACCCCCAGGTTTTGTTTAATCCAACGGCACAGAGCCGTGAATTCGCGCTCGCTATCGTTAAGCGTGGGCACAACCAGGTAAACAATTTCCGTCCACATGTTTAGCTTGCGCAGGAGCACCAGGGTGTCGAGCACCGGTTTCAATTCGCCCACCACAATTTCGCGGTAATATTTTTCGCTGAAAGCCTTCAGGTCCACTTTCACCGCGTCCAGCACTTCGGCCAGGTCGCGCATGGGTTTTTCCTGAATGTAACCGTTGGTAATCATGACGCTGCGAATGCCCTTTTTACGACCTTCGGCAGCCGTGTCGTAAACGTATTCCGAAAACACCACCGGTTCGGTGTAGGTGTAAGCAATAATGCGGGAATCGGCTTGCCGGGTCATCCGAACCACTTCTTTAGGCGGCATATCTAAATTGGTGATTTGCTCCGGGCGAATCTGAGAGATTTGCCAATTCTGGCAAAACTGGCAGTTGACATTACAGCCCACGGTGGCAAGGGAAAAAGCGGTGCTCCCGGGCAGAAAATGGAAAAGGGGCTTTTTCTCAATGGGATCCACATGGTACGTGCAGGGGCGCGAATGCACCAGGGTGTAATACACACCGTCCCAATTTTCTCGCACACCGCAATAGCCCCGTTCCCGATCGTCCACCTGGCATTCACGCGGACAGAGCTTACATTTTACCCGCTTGGAAGGTAATTCCTCGTACCAGCGAGCTTTGACCCGATGGCTTTTACGGGAAGGATTGCCCGGAACCATCGCGGAAAGCGGCTCGAGAGAATGCACCAGGGAGTAGCCGCCCGCCACGCTGCAGAGGGTCAAAAATTGCCGCCGATTTAATTTCAAGAATTCCTTCATGGGCAGATTCCTCAACTGCGAATCCATTCGATCTTCGAGAGGTCGCTTTCTCCGATTCCTTTTCTCCCCGCCGTCAGAATGTAACGGGGCTCCCGTCCTGCTTCTTTTAACGATGGAAATCCCTTTTCTTTCCGTTTCCGTTCGATGATTTCCCAGCCCACCCGATCCAGAGCCACCGCATCCAATGAGAATAACAGGGCGTTCAGAGGCCAGTTCCATTGCGGTTTGAAAGGAGGACCGCCTTCGTACTGGGCATCCAGCGCATCGCAAATGGTTAAGCGAACTTTCTGGCGAATTACCCGGAGCTGGTAAAGGTCGGCAACGTAAGGATCGCCATTGTTGTCGTGGTATTTATTGGGATTGTGGATGGCGCCAAAAAAGTTTTTCATGGCCAGGGTAACCCCCACAATGCCGTGATCTTTTAAAACCGGCACATTAATGATGGCGGTACACAGTTGGGTCACGGTGCGGGTAATTAAACTTCCTACCGACCCGTTGATGTAAAGCTTGTTGTCAAACCCAACCGCATCGTTGCCAAAACTCAGTACCTTGTGGCGATTTTTCCAGTTAATGGGGTAACCGGCGCTCTCGAGGTCCTCGTTCAAACGGTCCCAGATGATAATATTGCCCGCCGGAATACCGATCCGGCGCAGTTTCTCGATGATTGCATTTACCAGAATGGGATGCGTGGAACCGTGTTCTCCCGAAAGGCAGTTCACTTTAATTCCCACAACGTCTTTTTTGGAGAACAGATTCGCCCAGATTTTCTCCACCGGTTCCTGATCGTACAGAAGGGAAAGGCCCCGGTCGAGCATGGCCTCAATCCGTTTTTCGTCGAAGGAATGACCTTTGCGGACTTGAGGATCGTTGATTTGAACCACCCGCGAACGTGCCGGACTGGCGCCCAATTCCGGAAAAAGAGTCTGGTAGGTTGGAAACCAGGAAAAACCGGCGCCAATGAGAATGCTCTTGCGGAGGAAATCGCGTCTGCGCATTTGTTTGCCCCTTTGCTTGCTCTTGAAATATAGGAAATCCTGGGATCAATATCAATAATTTGCCAGAGAGGAGAAATAAACATTTCTTAAAATAGAACCGTTTCAGAAAAGAGATTGAAAAAGTTATTGATTTGAAATATTAGAAATAATAAATTTGGCACGAACAATAGGCTGGCACCTTAGCTCAGTCGGTAGAGCAACGGACTGAAAATCCGTGTGTCCCCCGTTCGATTCGGGGAGGTGCCACCGGTTAAAACGCCCGGAGAAAAACCGGGCGTTTTTGGTTAAAAAAATCCCGCCCTTTTCGAGCGGGATTTTTTTCCACCGCCGGAAATACCAATTTACAGAGTCTTAAACTGCAGTTCCCGTTTGCGTAAATTCAAGATGGCGTATTCACCGTCTTTCAGGGAACCGGGATTGATTACGTGAGTGGTCCCAATGATCTCCTCCCCCTGGTCCATGCCGGAACCCACAAAGGCATAAGTGGGATCGAAGGTTTTAATGAAATCCTCCACCACTTCCGAACCGAAATGCTGCCCGTCTTTCAGATCCAATTTACCGCCGTAGGGAGGAGTGTAGAAAACCATTAACAGCTGCAACGGACGTAAATCCCGGATGATTTTCAGGTGGTATTCCACTTCCCAGCGCGGGTAACGCAATATGAATTGTTCTTCCCGCTGTTTCTCGGAAATCTCCCCACCGAATCCCACTAACTCGTAGTGATTGCGGTAGAAAGAGAAACTTTTGTGAATATTGCGAATGTGGGGATAGACAATCTCGTAATTAAAGGCTTCCTGCAGAAATCGGTAAATGGGGGCGTCGAATTTGCCGGGAATGTAGTACACCGGAATGTTCAAGTCACCCAGCCCCTTGAAGAATGCTTCGTACTGTTGGAGGTCAGTTCTCTCTTCCTGAGAAATTTTCTCGAAACTGGCCTGGCGTTTTTCTTTTTCCGCATTTTCGAATTCCGCTACCCGCTCCGTTCCGCTAACAATGCCCCCGGCAAAAACAATGAAATCAATATGCTGATCTTTGGCAACTTTGCCCAGGTCTTTTAATACCCGGTCTTCTCCCAGATAATTCGCAATGGCCATTACCTTCATGCCTCCTCACCTCCTTTCTATTTTTTTCTCCCTAACATATTACCATTTTCGAAGGCGAGGAGTTTCATAACCGTAAAAATTTTGGCGCTTAACCGGAGGGATAACAATCTGTTGCCGCAAGTTCTACCGGATTCGCTTTCTTGAACCGCGCCCTTCTAAAGATGGGAACCGGCGTAGCGTTTCTCACCGGCGGTCACAGCAATGGGAAGGTAATTTTGATCTGGCGGCAGGGGGCAGGTGGCATATTTGGTAAAAGCACAGGGCGGATTGTAAGCTTTGTTAAAGTCAAGGTAGGTGATTCCGTTGGAATCGGGCAGTGCGGCCGTGAGAAATCGTCCGGCACCGTAGGTCTCTTTGCCATTCGTTTCGTCGGCAAATATCAGGAAAAACTGCGTGTCTCCCGGTTCCAGAATGGGATCCAGCTGGTAGGTTTTTCCCTCGATTTCGAAAACCAGGCGGCCCGGACAGGGCAATTCGTTAATGGTGCCCAGCACTGTGGGAACAGGGATGGTTTTCGGCGGATCATAGGGCTCGAACCGGGCTTTCACCCGCCATTTTTTGTCGATGGGAAACAATTCAATGCCCCGGAAATTTTTTCGTACCGGACTTTCGCTGTCTTTGATGCGCACCCCCAGGCGCTCTCCCCGTTTAATAATGTACCATTGAAGAGTCCCGTATTTGAGAATCGTTGGATTCCCTTCCGTGTCGTTGCGCAGGGCCATCTCCTGCACCGGTGCGTCGTTGGCGGTAACAGCAATGCCGGGACGAATTTTTACGGTAACCTTTCCGTCTTGCAGGAAAAAGGAACCGATAAAAAGGGGCGCCTGAGGTGGAAAAACAATTTTGTTAGCCGAATCGGAGCCAAAAGTGTTTTCTCCTTCGTCCAACCAGTGGAGCCCCACCAGGGTAAGCCAGCCATCCGGTCGGGTGAGAGCCGCCAGGCGTTTCTGGTGCCAATTCTGGATTTCCTGTACGTAGGCTTCGTCCGAGGGGGCGGATTGATTGCTTTTCTCGCACGCCACGATTAAAAAAGGTAAAACGGCAATCAGACTGCAAAGCAGAGGCGAGCGCGAAGAGAAAAATCGGAAGGAGCGATGATCTTTCATGAATAAAGCTCCCTTTTTCGGTTTTGTTTCTTCCGGTCCACTCTAATTTAACGGACATTTTTCATTTTGCAACTATTTTGAAAGGATTTTTTCAAAAAGTGGAAGTGCCGGACTCGTTCGGAGAAGTGTTTCAGGAATTTTTCCCCGCTTTATTTTTACCGATTGTTCTCGTATTTTAGTAAATCGGACTCGATTTGAGGCAAGGAAAAAACGAGGAAGAGTCGGTGAGTCGAGAACAAAGAGCCAATTCGGCACCGCTGAAGTTCCTGTTGAGTTTTTTGCTGGGAACGGCATTTTTTCTCATGCCGGTGTATTTTCGAGGAAAGTGGACGGTGCCGTTTGATGTTTTTATTACCGAATTAAGGGGTGCTTGGCCCCGGACGGCGGAATTTTACACGCTGGTGGTGGTGTTGTTGGGGAGTGTTTTTAGCGTACTGAGCCGCTGGTTTCCCCGGCTTTCCCGGAGACACCACTGGTTGAAAGATTTTCAGACCTCCTCCCCCATTTTTGGGTTGCGTTTAGCCGGAGGGGTGCTGGCGGTGCTGTTTGTGTTGCAGATATTGCCGTCGACGTTTTACCAGGCCGGGATTTACCGTCTGATCTGGCAGGTGCTGGCGGTTTCGGTAGCGCTGATCATCCCTCTGGGAGCCGTGTTTGTGCAACTGTTTGTGCTGTACGGAGGGATGGAGTTTTTAGGTACATTAGCCCAACCGGTCATGTGGCCGTTGTTTCGCCTGCCCGGACGGGCGGCGTTAGATGCCCTGACTTCCTGGGTTGGTTCCTACAGTGTGGGATTGTACCTGACCCGCACGGTCATGTACAACGGAGGTTACAATCGGCGGGAAGCGGCCACCCTGGCCACCTGTTTCAGCACCGTTTCCATTGGATTCGTCGGCGTTGTCTGCGCTACCCTGGAATTGCTTCCCCAGTTTCCTCTGGTTTTGTTGTTTTATTTGCTGGCGGTAGTTTTTCTGGCGGCGGTGCTGGTGCGTATTCCGCCCCTGTCGCACATTCCTGCCACGTATGTGAATAAAGCGCCGGAAAGAGGTACTCAGGAACCACTGCGGGGGTCGTTATTGGGCCGGGCCTGGCGGGTGGCGCTGGAAAAAGCCCGCCAATCGCCCCCGTTCGCTCAGGCGCTCATCCGGGGGGTGGGCGACGGCCTTCGTCTGGCCAGTTCAATTATTGGTACCATTGTTTCGGTGGGAACCCTGGCACTGATGTTGGCCAAATTTACCCCCCTGTTTCATTATCTGGGACTTCCTCTGGTCCCGGTATTGCAGTTTCTGGGGATCCCCCGACCGGAAGTAGTGGCTCCGGCGGTGGTGGTTGAAATTACCGAGATGTACATTCCCGCCCTGTTGGTGGTGAATACACCCCAAACAGCCCGTTTTTTTGTCGCCGTGCTCTCTACGTCCCAGCTCATCTTTTTCTCCAGTCTGGGCCCGATGATTCTGGACATGTTCCGCGATGTACCGGTCCGCTTCACCCATTTACTGGTTCTGTTTGTGCTACGAACCCTGCTTCTGCTGCCACTTTTGGCCCTGGGCGTTAAATTGCTTCTCTGGGTCGGCCTTCTGGGGTAGAGGGAATCGTTTTGGCTCTTCCCATTGCGGGAACATGCCCTGACGGCTGGCGAAGAACGCCGCCAATCCTTTTCAGCGTTTGCTCTGCTCTCTTTTTTCCTCCGAAGAGGTGGTGTCTTTTCCAGCAGGAATAAAATTCAAGGCAGCGGAATTGATGCAGTAGCGCGTGTAAGTGGGCGCCGGACCATCGTCGAAGAGGTGTCCCAGATGGGCACCGCATTTTTTACAGCGGACTTCCGTACGTTCCATGGAGAGGCTATGGTCTTCTCGAAGCTCGATATTGCCTTCCGCAAGGGCATCCCGAAAGCTGGGCCAACCGCTGCCGGAGTCGTATTTGTCCGCAGAGCTGAAAAGCGGCGTGCCGCAAACCACACAAACGTACGTTCCGGGCTCGTGGAAGTGGTAGTATTTGCCGGTAAAAGGCGGTTCGGTACCGTTTTCCTGAGTCACCCAGTATTGTAGCGGTGAGAGTTTATTTTTTAAATCCGATTTTTCGTAATTCTGCTGGTCCGGCATGCGGTAATCCTCCTGAGCGCATGATTTGTTGCTAATTGGGGGAAGTGGGTTCTGGGTAAATCCGGCCGACAATTGCAGGCTCCAAATTACCAGTACACCAATTCCCAGCCAATTTATGCTTCGCATTTTTAGTGTTTTCACAACTCTCCTTTCGTGATGAATTTGAGGTGTTTCGGAAATCTTTTAAGACGATTCACGGCGTTTGAATTTGTCCAGAACGTCCAGTTTGGCTTCAATGAGTTGCCGGTGGGTCAGGTTCAACAGGTTTCCCAGCTTGTGAATCAGGTAGTCTTCGTATTTGTCCAGCGCACCATCGGTGTAAACAATTTCCCAGAGGGTGTGAACCAGATCGAGTTTTTCTTGCTCGCTGAAGTTCTGGTTAATCAGATTGGTGAATTGCCACAAATCCAGGCTCTCTTCTTTCTCTTTTTCCGCCAGGATGGTGAGTTGCCGGGCGTAATCTTTTTGAAGACCGTAGTGATTTTGCAGGATATCCAGAATTTTCTTCTTCTCTTTCTCACTGAATTGCCCGTCGATTTCGGCCATTTCCAGCAGCAACGCGCAAACGGCAATTTGCACCCGTTCCGACTGGTGATCCAGCGACTCTTCCCCCGCTGTTTCCACTGGTTTTGCTAAAAATTGGTAAATTTTATCCAGCATTGTGTGAACTCCCGTTTTTCGGTCAATTTAATACAAATAATTTCAATTGTAAAATAAACGTTCCATTAACGGAATAGTTTCGGGATTGGGAAGCCTCTGGAAAAAGGCTTTTCATCCTCCGGGTAAAGCGGTTTATTTTTCCATTACCGTGGCGATGAACAAAGCCGCAGTCCAGGAAAAGTGTTGTGAGCCGTACCCGGTTCCCCGGTAAGGATCGAAATACTCCCGAAAGCCCCAGCGGCTCACCAGTTCAATAATATCCCGCCGCACGCTTCGTGCTTTCTGGTGGAATCCGTAGCGTTTTAGCCCCTGCATGAGCAGCCAGTTGGTATTGATCCACACCGGTCCGCGCCAGTAGTTTCGGGTGTCCAGTTCTTTTCCCTTTAAATCGTAATTGGGGATGGAGAAGCAGTGATCGTTGTGCATGGAGCAAAAACTATTCGATTCCAGCGACTGGTAAATCCGGTTTGCCTGTTCGGTGGTGGGCGCTCCGCAGATTAGCGGCATAAAGGCGGAGGCAATCTGAGTGTGAATGAAATCGCGATTACGAAGATCGTAGCAATCGAACGCGCCATGGTCGGCGTGCCAGAGTTTGGTGCGCAGGGCCCGGGAGGTTTGCTGGTACCACTCCCGGATTTCGCCGCTGTCTTCCCCCAGCAAGCGGGCCAGCCGGATTAATTCTTCGTTGGAACGGTTCAACAGACTGTTGGTCAACGGATCTTGAATCAAAAAGGGACACTCCCGGTACAGATTGCCTTCATGGTATTTCAAGCGGCGAAATAGAGCCACCAGGTAAACGTAGCGATCGTAATCGCGATTGGTCGGCCGCTGCGAGGCCGGTACGTCCTGCCCTACATCTTTTCGTTGGTAGGCGGGGAGTGTTTCGGAATCCACCGGAATATGCCGGAGCGGAGCATCCCAGGCCGGAGCGTTGTCGATGCCGGATTCCCAGGGATGCCGAATGTAAACCAGCCCCTCCCGTTGAGGGTCCCTCTCCCGGTAGAAATAGCGATGCATTTTCAGGAGACGGGGAAAGAGATCGCGCAACCACTCCCGGGTTTGCTGGGGATTCGGGCTGTGGCGGTAAATTTTCCAGGCCGCCAGGGCGTGCAGGGGCGGCATGGTGATTCCGGAAGTGAGAAAACCGCTCGGATGGTTGGCGCTGCGCTCAGTTTGCCAGAAATCCGGCTCCGGGAAGTAACCGCCCAGGGCCTCTGGGTTGAAAACAATCTGCGGAAGCATGCCGTTGCGCCACTGGGCGGCAAACAGGTGGTTGAGCTCTTGCTGGGCCCGCCTGGGATGAAAATGCGCATAGCCGATTGCCATGAATCCGGCATCCCAGTTCCACTGGTGGGGGTAGAGATTGGGTGAAGGGACGGTAAATTGGTCCCGCCAGTTCTGCCGGAGTACCTTTTTTGCCTGTTTTATTAAGCGCGCAATGTCGGGACGCATGGTTTCTTCTTCTCCACGTTCGATTCGTTTCCAATCTCCGGAAATTCGCTGTTAATGTCTGTAAGATGGAACACACCTTTCGCAAAAAGCGTCCCAGGCCGTGTCTCCCGGTAGCCGGCGGGCAATATTTTGTATTGTGTTAGGGGGAGAAATGTCCTTATTTTGAAAACCGACGGTAAGCAATAATCCGGTAGTTTAACAGCGTTGTCCGAAAAGCACGAGCAGGTTACCCATCTCAAGGGAGGTAAATACCAATGAAGCAGATTTTTCGACACGTGTTCTTAGGCGAGTACGAAACGACGGTGCAAAAAGCGCTGGCAGATTTGGAAAAAGAGCGGGTGGTAAAACGCATCTGGGAACACGACCACACCGTGTGGAAACCCGAGCCCACGGAAATCACCAATCGTCTGGGCTGGTTGGAAAGCCCGGAAGTGATGAAACCGAACCTCGCAGAAATTCATGATTTGGTCGAGGCCCTGCGTCGGGAGGGTTTTACCCAAGCGCTGCTGCTGGGCATGGGTGGGTCCAGTCTGGCCCCGGAGGTGTTCCGCAAAACTTTTGGTGTACGGTTGGGGTATCTGGATCTGGCCGTGCTGGACAGCACCGATCCGGCCATGGTGTTGCGTTACGCGCGTCAATTCGATCCGGCGCACACGGTGTACATCGTGTCCACGAAGTCTGGTAGTACGGTGGAAACGCTCTCGTTTATGAAATATTTTTATCGCCAGGCGGTGGAAACGCTGGGCGAGGAGGCTGCCGGGCGGCATTTTGTTGCCATTACCGATCCGGGAAGCGCGTTGGAAACGCTGGCGGAACGGCTCGGTTTTCGTAAAATTTTCCGTAACGATCCGAACATCGGCGGCCGCTATTCCGCCCTCTCGTACTTTGGATTGGTTCCGGCGGCCCTGGTTGGCGTGGATTTGGCCACCCTGCTGGAACGAGCCGATGAGATGCGTTGTTGGTGCGGCGGGTGCGAAGAGAAGGTGGGGCAGGAAAACCCGGCGGCTCTGCTGGGAACGATTCTCGGGGAGTTAGCGGTCCACGGACGCGATAAACTTACCCTGGTCTTGCCACCCTCCGTTGCCCCGTTTGCGGCCTGGGTGGAGCAATTGGTGGCAGAGAGCACCGGAAAAGAGGGCAAAGGCATTCTGCCGGTGGTGGGCGAAGAGCTGCTGGATGCGACAACCTATCGGGACGATCGGTTGTTTGTGTACCTGCGTATCCGGGCGTCTGCGGAAGTGGAACGAAAACTGGAACCACTTCGACAAGCCGGACATCCGGTGTTGGTTCTGGGAATGCGGGATCTTTACGATTTGGGCGCCCAGTATTTTCTGTGGGAAATGGCCACCGCCATTGCCAGTTGGCGTTTAAAGATCAATCCCTTTGACCAGCCCAACGTGGAGTCGGCCAAAAAATTAGCACGCGAAATGGTGGCGGCTTACCAAAAAGAGGGGCGCTTGCCGCAGCCGGACCCGCTCTTCGAGGAAGCAGGGATTCAGGTGTTTGGTGACCTGGCGGCTTCCCGTCTGGAGGAGGCTGTTAAAACCTTTCTTGCGCCTCTGGAAAGGGAAACAGCACCGCCCCAACCGTGCCTAGCCATTCAGGCCTACTTGCCTTAGTCGCAGGCGCTGGAGGCCGCTTTGCAGACGCTGCGGACCGCGATTCAAAAACGCTACCGGGTGGCGACTACGGTGGGTTACGGACCCCGTTTTCTTCATTCCACCGGACAATTGCACAAGGGGGATGCCGGTAAGGGACTCTTTATCCAGCTGAGCGCAGAAATGTCCGAAGATGTTCCCATTCCCGACCAACCGGATCGGGCGGAATCTTCCATCACCTTCGGTGTGTTGAAAACCGCCCAGATGTTGGGCGATCGGCGGGCTTTACAAACCGCCGGCCGACGGGTCATTGCGTTCCATTTTCGGCAGGACGCCTCCGGAGCAATTCAAAAATTGACCGGATTCCTCGATTAAGTCTTTGTCACGGGTAGCGAATCGAAATGGGAAGGCTGGGACGCCGAAATCCAGAATATTAAAAAAACAGGTCTGCCGACCTTTCAGGCAGACCTGTTCCATGTCTGTTCTCACCAGTGTATTAGTGGGCGTGACCGCCGGGTCCGTGAACATGGCCGTGGGCCAGTTCTTCCGGAGTGGCGTCGCGAACATCAATGAGTTTCACTTCAAAGGTCAACTTCTTTCCGGCTAAGGGATGATTGAAATCGATGGTAATATCGTCTCCGTCAACCGCGGTAATCACGAAGGGCAGCTGTTTCCCGTCAGCCATGTTGGCCACAAAGCTCATTCCCACTTCCAGTTGGGTGCCTTCCGGAAAATCGGAACGGTTTACTTGTTGGACCGCATCTTCCTGATAATCTCCGTACGCTTCTTCGGGACTCAACTCGATGGTTTTCGTGCTGCCAATGAGCATATCGCTGATCGTTTCTTCCAGTTTAGGCAGAATTTGGTTTTGTCCGCTTAAAAAAGAATACGAATTGTCTTCTCCCGTTGCGTCAACAACTTTGCCATCCTCGTCCTTTACGGTGTATTGGATGGTGACAACCTGATCGGGTTTAATTGACATAAAAAATCTCCTTAAACATTTGTTAAATTTATTTGAGTTCAATATAAGCAGTTAAATGAGCTCAACAAAATACAAAATTAGACAAATTTTATACCCCCAAATGGCGAATTGGTTCACCGGAAAAGAATATTTTTACAATTGCAGAACCGAAGTGACAGATAACTATTTGGAAACAAAGGAAATAGGCAAATCGGGTAAAACTAACTTTTGTCTTGATGAAACAGGTCTTGCTTCCTATTTTACCGGGTAGGCTTTTAAAGGAGAGAGCATGGCGGTGAAAAAGAAAGTTACTCTGGGAATCGACATTGGTGGAACCAACACCGCGTACGGTTTTGTGGATCAGGAAGGGACTATTTACCATCAGGGGAGCATTCCTACCCGGGCGGATCAGCCGGTGGAGCAATTTTTTGAACGACTGTTTACTCTGGTTCGGCGGCAACTGCAACAGGCTTCCTCCGAACTGGAATGCGTGGGGATTGGAGTGGGAGCTCCCAACGGGAATTACTACCGGGGTACCATCGAAAATCCTCCGAATCTGGGCTGGCAGGACGTAAACGTGGTGGAGATGGTTCGTAAGCACCTGGATTTGCCCACCGTCCTGACCAACGATGCCAATGCCGCCGCCCTGGGCGAGATGAAATTCGGAGCCGCCCGGGGAATGAAACACTTTATTGAGATTACTCTGGGCACCGGCTTGGGGAGTGGCGTGGTAGTGGACGGGAAAGTGGTGTACGGCCACGACGGGTTTGCCGGCGAGATTGGGCATGTGATTGTGGAGCGAAACGGCCGTTTGTGTGGGTGCGGCCGTCGCGGTTGCCTGGAAACTTACGCCTCGGCAACCGGGATTAAAAGAACCGTATTTGAATTGCTGGGGAACTCCAATAAACCCAGTCGGTTGCGTAATATGACCTATGAACAATTGACGGCAAAAGATATTTACCAGGCGGCGAAAGCGGGCGATCCGATTGCCCGGGAAGCCTTTGAATTTACCGGGCGGGTGCTGGGCGAGGCGCTGGCGAATTCCGTGGCGTATTTAAGTCCCGAAGCCATTATTCTGTTTGGCGGACTGACCGCCGCTGGCGATTTCATCTTTCGCCCCACCCGAAAATATCTGGAAGAAAACCTGCTTTCGGTTTACCGGGGAACAGTTCGGGTGATTCCCTCTCTGCTTCCGGAAGGCGGAGCCGCGGTGCTGGGGGCGGCAGCGTTAATCTGGAATGAATTGAATTCCGGGCGAAAATAAATCCCGACTGTTCTTAAGTCCGCCGAAAAAATTCAACCTTAGCCGTTCAGGCATAAAAATCTGGGAGAATAAGGCGAGATGGAAGATCGGCGGTTGGCGCAACGAGTGTTTTTGGCGTTGGTCGTTTTAGCCATCATTCAGCAATTCTATTATTTTCCGCAACTTCCTGAAAAGGTAGCCATTCATTTCAATTTCAGAGGATTACCGGACAACTGGGCCCGCCGGGAAACGTTTGCAGCGATTTTCTGGTCTGTGCTGGGATTGAATACGCTGATTTTTCTGGGAATAAGCCGGTTGCTTCCTCGCTTCCCGGGCGCCCTGGTTAATATTCCGAATCGAGATTATTGGCTCTCGGGGGAGCGGAGAAGCCAGACCATTCCGGTTCTGCAGGGGTACGTTTGGTGGATTAACAACCTGACCTTTGCTTTGTTGTTGATTGTTTTTCAGATGAGTATCCGGGTCAACCTGCGGGAAAAGGAAACCGTTGCCGCGGCTCCGTTCTGGGTACCTGTGGCGATTTACATCCTGGCGTTGGGCTACCTCGTTTTCAGAATGTACCGGCGCTTTCGACTGCCGCCCCGCGATTTTTAATCGGGGGACAGACTCAACCGTACATGGGGACCGCAAACCCTTTTTCCACCAGCAGGTCGTTGATGTTTACCCAGCGACCCTCTTTTTCCAGCCAGATTTCCGCCAGATAGCGCCCGTATTTTCCCTGGCGGTCTTTCAGAGTTTGCAGCACCACCTCTTTCCCTAAAATTTGTTCCCGTAAAAAATCCCGGGCGCGCAACCCGGATTCCCGTTCTGTTCCCCGCAGTTCCGGGGCATTAATGCGCGCCAGGCGGATTTTCTCATTCTTAATCCAGGTCTTGAATCCCAGGTCCAAATTCACCCGAATGGTGTCCCCATCGTACACCGAGATTACGGTCGCCCGGTAGAAATAGAGATGTTGCTTCATGGACCGGCCTTTCTGTTGCTTGCGTTGTGTAAAAAAATATATTAAAAAATCCGAACCGGTAAAACCGAAAAAGTCCCACCGCTAAAAAAGTCCCCGGAAATTCCCTCCCGATCTGTTTCCAGAAAGCACTCTGAAAATTGAAATTTCAACCCGAAGGAAGGAGATTACTCCGGCCGGGGGTTCGTATTTTTTTGGATTGTGATTTGACTCGTTTTGTTTATATTTTAGGTCTTAGTGTAAAGAAATTTTCAAATTCAGCGAAGGAGGACCGATAAATGAAACGTTTTGTGCTGGTCTTGTTCCTGGTAATTGTGACCGGGGCTTTCTCTCAAGAAATTCAGTACCAGTTAATCATAGAGAAACCGCACCGCCATTATTTTACGGTGAGAATTACTTACCAGAGCGAGGGAAAAGACCAGGTCGATTTCGTTATGCCGGCCTGGTCGCCGGGGTTTTACGGTATTAAGAATCTGGCGAAAAATGTGGTGCGGGTCCAGGCGGAGTCGGAAGCCGGAAAAGCTCTGCCATTCCGGAAAATTGACAAACAAACCTGGCGGGTAAAGACCAGCGGAGTCCGGCAGGTGTCTCTTTCGTACCAGGTGTACGCCTACAGTCCGGGGAATCCGTACAACGCCCATCTGGAACCGGATTTTGCCTACTACAACGGAGCCAATCTGTTCATGTATGTGGACGGCGAGAAGCAGCGACCGGTGCGGATTCGTTTTCAATACCCGGAGGGGTGGGATTTTTACACCTCCCTGCCTCTGAAGTACAGCGAGCGAGAGTACGGTGCCCGCGATTACGATGAATTCATTGACTCCCCCTCCTTCTTCGGGAAATTGGCTGCGTTTTCTTTCCGGGTACGGGGAGTACCACACCATTTTGTCTTGAATGGGGGGTACCCTTACAATCGGAAGCAGATTGAAAGCGATCTCAGCAAAATGGTGAACTGGTTCGCCGCAATGTTCGGCGAGTTGCCTTACCGGGAATACACCTTCTTTTTACGAGTGGACAAACCGGGGCGGGGCGGCCTGGAGCACGCCAATTCCAACGTGTCCTGCGCCATTCCGGAAGCTTTGTCTGGCGATTTAACGGATTCGCGCTATTTTGGTAATTTGCTGATGCTGGAAACCCACGAATTCTTTCATGCCTACAACGTGAAACGAATTCGTCCCACCGGCTTGATTCCCTTCGATTACACGAAGGAGGTTTACATCGAGTTGCTCTGGGTAAGCGAAGGGTTTACTTCCTACTATACTCATCGTCCGCTGGCCAAGGTGGGCATTGTTGCGCCGCAGGAGGTGTACAAACGCTGGGCGCGCTATTACAACAGCCTGTTCAACAATTCGGCCCTCTCTCTAAAATCGGTGGCCCAGTACAGTTTCGATTCCTGGATCTCCGATTCCGACATCCCGGATTACACCTTCCGGGTGTTTTATGCCAAAGGGGCCATGATCGCTTTGTTGCTGGACATCGACATGCGCTTGACCTCCAACCACCAGAAATCCATGGACGGATTCTTCCGTTACCTTTACTGGAATGTGTACAAAAAGGGAGAAACCTTTGATTTGCCCCGGTTTCTGCAGCTTTTAAACGATTACAGCGGGAACGATTACACGGAATTTTTCTGGCGCTACGTTACCGGAGTGGAACCGCTACCGTTACAGGAATACCTGAATCGGGTAGGATTGGAATTGCGTCCCGAGAAGGAGCTCCCCTTTCTGGGGTTGAAATTTGATTCCGAAGCCTTACATCCCTTTACCGTGTATTATGTTTACCCGGACACTCCGGCGGATCGGTTGGAGATTGCCCGGGGCGACCGTCTGGTGGGGGTGAACGGGAAGGTGGTTTCGGAAGAGAATTGGGAGGAGCTATTGAAAGCGTTACCGATCGGGCAGCCGGTGCAGTTGAGCTGGGTGCACAAAGGAGAGCTTCGGAGTGGCTCCGCCCTATTGACGCACACCCGTCCGAGTGCTTTTACCGTTACGGAAAAAAAGACGCTCAGTGAGCGGGAACGGGACTTCCTCCACAAGTGGTTGTATCCGGACAAGTGAAAAAGCAGGGAGATTTTTTGATGAGAGAAATTACCATCGATTCAGCCAGGCCGGAAGATGCGGAGCACATTGCCCGCTTCCAGGTACTCATGGCTCGGGAGTCGGAGAACCTGGAGCTGGATTTATCCACCGTTCGGGAAGGGGTGAAGCGGATTTTCCGGGAGCCCTGGCGGGGATTTTATCTGGTGGCGAGAAGCGCGGTGGAACCGGTGGGCTGTTTGTTGGTCCAGAGAGAGTGGAGTGATTGGCGAAATCGGGAGGTCTGGTGGCTCCACAGTGTGTACGTCCAACCGGATTGGCGCCGGAGCGGGGTGTTCCGGCAGATGTTTCGATGGGTGGAGGAGGAGGCACACCGGACCGGGGTGGCCGGTTTGCGCCTCTACGTGGACAAAGGCAATCAGGTGGCGCGCCGGGTGTACGAACGGCTGGGCATGCGCGGCGACCACTACGATTTGTACGAGAAAATGTTCCAATAGCCGGGCGGTTGGGCCGGAAGAAGCGGTGCCCGGTATTCCTTCCTCCCGGAAGTTGCCCACCGGAACACCGGATTGAGCGGTGGGAAGGATTTCGGGGAATTGGAACCGGGGTTGTGAATAAGAAATGTTGGGAAAAACGAACAAATTGAACAGGGGACGATGGAAACAGAAGAATCGTTGCGTGGAATTTTACAGCGGATTAACGGAAAAGGGTACAAAGCGTACAAAGACTTAAGCGGGGGATTTCGTTTCCGCACCCACGCTCTTTTTGTTGACCACGTGCAGGGCGATCCCTTTGCCTCGCCCTCGAAAATTCGGGTTCGGGTGGCCATGTCGCAAGCTGGTTTTCCCCCCGATTTGTACCGCTCCGCGGTGCGGCGGCTGGCGTTGGAGGACTTTCTGGCGCGGGCGGTCCGCGAGGCCATTCGCCGGTTTGCACGGGGAAGTCGGGGCATGGGCAAGAGCGGGTTAATCAGCATCGATGCCGGGGGGCAGGAAGTTTTGCAGCGCACGGCGGTTGTGGTGCGAAGTGAGTGGGTGGAAGCCCGGCTTCAAATCGGATTGCCCGCCCGCGGGCGCACCATTCTGGGACGCGAAGCGGAAACCATGCTGTGCCAGGAATTACCGCGGATTGTAGAACAGGCGCTCTTCTGGAGGAATTTGCCCCAGCCGCAGGTGCGCCGTTTTGTGGAGTGCATCGAGAACCAGGAGTCCATTCGCGGGCAGCTGGAAGAGCAGGGGCTGGTGGCTTTTGTCGCGGACGGCGCCATTCTGCCGCGCGAAAGCGGCGCCAGCGACCGACCGATGCCCCGTGAACAGGCCGTTCCTTTCCGTTCGCCGGAGAAATTGCGGGTGAGCTTTCCCCTGCCGAATCCCCTGCTTCAGGATGGGGTGGAAGTGACCGAAATCAGCGGCATGGGCATTCCCCGCGGCATTACCCTGATTGTGGGAGGCGGTTACCACGGGAAATCCACCCTGCTGCGGGCGCTGGAACGGGGCGTGTATCCCCACATTCCCGGAGATGGTCGCGAGTACGTGGTTACGCTGGCCGAAGCGGTGAAAATTCGTGCCGAGGATGGGCGCCGGGTGGAGCAGGTGGACATCAGTCCATTCATTAACAATCTTCCCAATGGACGCAGCACTCGCCAGTTTTCCACCGACGATGCCAGCGGAAGCACCAGCCAGGCGGCCAACATTGTCGAAGCGCTGGAAATGGGCGCCCGGGTGTTACTGCTGGACGAAGACACCTCCGCCACCAATTTTATGATCCGCGATGCCCGCATGCAGGCCCTGGTGCACAAAGAAGACGAACCGATTACGCCCTTTCTGGATCGGGTGCAGGAAGTGTACCGGAATCTGGGCGTTTCCACGGTACTGGTCATGGGTGGTTCGGGCGACTATCTGGAAGTGGCGGACACGGTAATTATGATGCGCAATTTCCTTCCTTACGAGGTAACCGACGAAGCGCGTAAAGTGGTGGAAAAATTTCCCACCCGCCGGGAACGGGAAAATGTTGCGCCCTTTTCCGGGGTGACGCCTCGCATTCCGTTGCCGCACAGTTTCGATCCTTCCCGCGGTAAAAAGGAGGTTAAAATAGACGCCAAAGCCCGCGATCTGATCCTCTTCGGACGCGAACCGATCGATTTACGGCAGGTGGAACAGTTGGTGGATTTGAGTCAGACCCGAGCGGTGGGGTACGCCATTCACCTGGCCGTTCAACGCTTTATGGATGGGAAGAATTCTCTGCGAGAAGTGGTGGGGCAGGTGGAACGTTTTTTCGACGAGCGTGGTTTGGACGAGCTGGATCCCTTCCACCGGGCGGAAAAACACCCCGGCAACTTCGCGCGTCCCCGGCGGTTCGAAATCGCCGCCGCCATTAACCGTTTGCGAACCGTCAAAATGCGGCAGCAAAAATAAGAATGGTTGTTGTGCAGAAGAAAAGAAACCTTTCCGTCAATCAAACGTTTTGAAAAACGTGAGAGATTTTGCATATTAGAGAGCGGTAAGAGGATGTCCTCGGACATCGCAAATTCAGGGACGTTTCGGAGGCCTCTTTTCCTCCGAAAAGGGGAACCGGAAACGACCTGAGTGAAAGGAGTATTCGGGATGTCTTCCCAACAAACATTTACCTTCCGAACTTTTTTTCTGGGACTGTGGGTCGTTGTTTTCATCGCTTCTCCGGGGGCGGCGACTCCGGGAAATGACCTGGCCTTGTGGTTGCGCCAGGCCGATTCGCTTCGCCAGGCCGGGGAGTACAAGAGTGCCCGGCGCCAGTATGAAAAAATCCTGAAAAAAGACCGCCAATCGGTGGAGGCGCTGCGTGGTCTGGGATTAATCGCCTTTCAGCAGCAAAAATGGGGCGATTGCAAAGATGCATTCAAAAAAATCTTGAAGATCGATCCCGGGAACCTGGAAGCGCAGTACTACCTGGGACAAAGTTACCGGGAAACCGGGAAGTTCAAAGCCATGCTCATGCGCAAGCGGGATTGGGACAAATCCGCCCGCTATTGCGAGGCGGTTTTGGCCAGCGATTCCCTTTTTCGGGATGTTCTTCACCAGTACGCCCTGCTGAAACGGTATCGCGGTAAATACGAGGACGCCATTCGTCTGACTCATGCTCAGATGCGGTTACGTCCGGAACTGAAAGAGCCGGCGGTGGGCATATTCCGCCTGTACCGGTACTATATTACCCATCGGAACCTGGAAGAGGCGGTTCAATGGTTGAAACAGCAACCCTGGGACTACGCCCGTTTTTTCATCGGAGAGAAGCTTCGTCGGGAAGGCAAGTTGGCGGAAGCCCGCCAGACGCTGGTTCACCTGCTGCGGGACAGTCTGCAGATGCCGCGGCAACCGATCTATCTGGCTCTGGCACGAATCTATTACACTCAGAACAATCCCGCCCTGGGCGAAGGCTATTTCTGGCGGGCGGTGAACGAAATTTCCAACGATGTGGAGGCGGACCTGGTGTTCCAGGACATCAAATACATTGTTACTGATCAGGAATTGGAACAATACCGGGCTCTGAAAACCATTCCGGACAAAATTAATTTCTTTCACACTTTCTGGATTCGCCGCGATCCGACCCCGGCGGCCAGCACCAATGTGCGTTTGGCCGAGCACTACCGACGGCTGGTCTATGTGGAGAAGTATTACGAATACGATGGGTTTCGAACCTGGTTCGCCAGTCCGGACCAGTTGAATCGCTTGAAGTACCCCAAATCTTTCTATCTAAACCACGAGTTCAATGACAAAGGGTTGATTTATTTGCGTCTCGGTAAACCGGACGAACGCATTGCCACCCAGGGCGACGGGGTCCCTATCAATGAATCCTGGCTTTATTACGCTACCCGGGATAATCCGCGTCTGGAATTCCATTTTCTACTGGGAAAATCCGGGAGCGATTGGCGGTTAAGCCCACTGCTGGAAGATCCCCGTTTGCTGGAAGATCGCATCAGCTGGGGGGATGAGTATTACCGTTTGCTGCAGGCGGATGAACTGGAACGCTTCGATTACGAACAGGAATTGCTGGACAAAACGGTCAAATCGGTAGAGGTGGGGCTGTCCATCGATCGCCACACCTGGAAAAAAGGCATGAAGCCGCTCAATGTGCCGGTAACTCTGGCCACGTTTCGGGGAGAAAAGGGTAAAACCGTACTGGAGCTGGCCTATGCCATTCCGGTGAATTCCTTGCGCCGCGGACAGGGAGCGGTGCAGGGCGACATTCTCTTCGAGCGGGGAGTTGCCATTTACGACCGGGAGTACCATCCGGTTAGTAAAAAGCGGGACGTGTTTCCGGTGCGTAACCGAAACAGCGCTTATTTTATCGATCTTTACCGCTTTACCCTGCCGCCGGACTCTTACCATGTGGCGTTTCACGTGCGGCCGCTGGGACTCAATCTGTTGAGCGGTATTAACTTGCTGACCGATGTGCCGGACTATTCCACCTCGCAACTGAAAATGAGCGATCTTTTACTGGCCGTTCAGGTGGAACCGGCCACCAAAAAAGGACGCTTTGTACGCAACGGCATGCAAATTATTCCCAATCCCTCCAGCGCCTTTTCGCGGGAGAAACCGTTTTATGTGTATTTCGAGGTGTACAATCTTCAGCAAGATGAAGAAGGACGCACCGATTTTACCGTGGAATACTCCCTGGTGAGCGAAAAGAAGTCCGGTGGGGTAAAACGTCTGTTTGGCCTGTTGGGCGGTTCAAAAAATTCGATCAGCATTTCCACCGACCGTCAGGGTCGCGAGAAAGATTCCCGCGAATACGTGGCCCTGAACACCAGTCATTTAGAGCCGGGGATTTACCGGCTCACCGTGAAAGTAACCGACAGCCGAAGCGGAGAGACGGTGGAACGAAAGCAGCGTCTGAAATTGTATTAAAATGGGTGAATGGAAGAGAAGGTGTTGGCAAGCGATTCGAAAAGGGGGAGCGGAATTCTGCTCCTGATGTTGCTGGTATTCCTGGTACCGGGAAGCGCCCAGCCGCCCCGGCCAATTGTGGTGGCGGTCATTGGTGGTGATTCCATGTACCAGGTGTTGCCGCCGGGTACCATTCCGGCGCTCACCAATCCGGAATATTTGACCGGCGAAGACGTCGCCGCCCAGATGCGTCCCGAGGAACCGGTGCTGGGATTGGTGGTAAATGGCGAGGCGGTTGCCTATTCCCTCTGGCAATTGGACCGCCACGAAATTGTAAACGACGTGTTAGGCGGAACCCCCATTGCCGCAACCTGGTGACCCCTCTGTCACACGGCTGTCGTGTACATCCGCAAAGTTGGTTCAAATGTCTTCACTTTTTATGTTTCGGGGCGCTTGTGGCGGAACAGCCTGGTCATGCAAGATCAGGAGACGGGTAGTTACTGGAGTCATGTAACCGGAGAAGCCCTGCTGGGTCCCTGGCAGGGTGCCCGGCTGGAGACTTTGCCGGCGGTGCAAACCACCTGGGCGGAATGGCTGGCGGCTCATCACCACACCCGGGTTTTGAAAAAGGATCGGAATTATCTGTTTTCTGCCTACGATGCGTATTTTAAAGAGCCCCTGAAAACAGGCCTCTTCCGGACTCACTGGCTCATGGGCCGCTTGCCCGGAAAAACACTGGTGCACGGGGTACGTCTGGGAAACCGGGCGCTGGCTGTGCCGGACAGTTTGTTACGGGAAGGCGAAATACTCCAGACTCAAATCGGCGGCGTGCCGGTGGTGGTTTACCGGGGAAAAGATGGGGGAGTCCGGGCTTTTTTAAGCCGGACGGACACCACTCTTTTGCACTTTTTTCGCAATGGCGCGGGGAAGATTTTCGATCGGGAAACGCAATCCGCCTGGAATCTGGCGACAGGCCGCTGTGTGGCAGGACAGTTGCAAGGGCGCCAATTGCGCTATTTACCCACCACCGCGGCGTACTGGTTTGTCTGGAGTACCTATTTCCCAAACACGGAAGTGACCGAGAAACAGCATTGACCAATTGTAAACAAGGACCGGAATGTCCCTTCAGCAAAAGGAAAATAGGGGCACACTTGCCGCTGCCTGCGATCTGACTTCCTCACCTTTTGTTGACAAAATACTCATAGAGCAATTTTGACATCTGTCACGCCTGATTGTTAAAAAGTTTAGGAACTTCGTTGTGCATTTTTAATGTTGGATAGAACGGAAGTTCTTCTTGCGAAAACGATTGCTTTTAATCAGGATCCGTCCTGTTTAAAATAAAACTTCCCCAACAAAATAATTAATTCAGGTTCACTTCGAGAAGCGCTTTTTTAACTAAAAAACAGGAGACAGTAAGTATGAAGCGTAATCTGCTACGGAATTATCTGGTATTTTTATTTTTGTTGAGTTATTTCCTGGTCCCCCGGTGGGCCGTTTCGAATGTAAAGGGCGAGAGAACAACTTCCGCTCCCACAATTTTATTAAAACAGCAATTACAGACGAATTCCCCGGGACCGTTAAACTATCAGCATCTTCAGACGCGTTTTCCGGAGAAAGTGCAATGGCCCTCCTGGCTAATTTCCGCCGGCATGTCTCATCCCCGGGCTACGGTACTTTCCGTGACGCTGGGTGCGAATGATAATGTGCTGGTCGAAGTTCTGTTCGAAACCTGGCAGAATGGCAGCTGGGTGAAGGACGGAAAGGCTCTTTACACGTATTTAGCGAACGGCAACATCAGTGAAGAAGTTTACCAGCAGTGGGACGATGTCACCGCTTCCTGGATTAATTCCTCTAAAAATGTTTACTCATACGATGCCAATGGCTATCTGGTGGAATTGCTATTCCAGCAATGGGACAACAATGTTTGGACAAATGTGTTTCGGGTGGTGTATTCCTACAACGGAAATGGGAAGGTTACCGAGGAAGTGAGTCAGTACTGGATCGGCACTGACTGGATGAACAGCAGCCGGGACTCCTACACCTACGATGCGAACGGGAATCTGGTGGAATTGGTGACGCAGAATTGGGATATGGTGGCGTCCGCCTGGGTCAATACGAATCGAAGCACAGCCACCTATGACACCAATGGTGAGGTGACCGAGGTCATTGAGCAAATCTGGGACGGAACCAACTGGATGAACTCTTCCCGCTGGACTTACACCTACGACAGTCAGGGCAATAATACGGCCGAGATTGGTCAGGTGTGGGGTGGCAGCGACTGGTTCAACAATTCTCAGATCCTGTACACTTACGGGAGTGCCAATGAGCTGCTGGAAGAATTAATTCAGATGTGGAATGGGACGAGCTGGTTGAATAGCGAAAGGTATGTGTACACGTATGATTCGCAGCAAAAATTAACCGAAGAGCTGGGACAGAGCTGGCAAGGTTCTGCCTGGACAAACGACACTCGCGATCTGTACACTTACGACGGAGCAGGTAATCTGAGTCAGATTGTTTCGCAAGTCTGGAACGGTACAGCCTGGGAGAACGACGAACGCACGACTTTTACCTACTCCTCGGCAGTGGGAATTGCGGTGGATCCTTCCCGGCAGGTGCCGGAAACGTTTTCCCTTTCCAATTATCCGAATCCCTTTAATCCGACCACCAACATTGTATTTCAGCTACCGGCCGCCTCGCAGGTACACCTTACGGTGTTCGATGTGAACGGACGGGAAGTGGCCACCGTGCTTAATGCGGTTTTACCAGCCGGTCGCCACGAAGTGCCTTTCCAGGCCGAGGGCCTGACGTCCGGGGTTTATTTTTACCGTCTGGAAGCGTCCGGAACCGTCTTGATTCGAAAAATGACGGTTCTGAAATAAGGGCGAGAGGTTTCCCTTTTCTGCGGTTTGCCGCCCGCCGGGGCGGTGAACCGCTTTTTTTTTAGAAAAAATGGTTACGGTGCCGCGTTCCGGGCCAGCGTGGAGCCGCTCCCCGGGGACAAAGCGTTTCCTTCCGGTGGTTTCGCCGGTTATTTCAGCAAAACCGCCTTGCCGGGTTGCAAGGGGATTGGTGAACGAAATAGAAATGCTTGCCAAATGGAATTTTCTCTCCTAATTTAGCAGTGAACCCGGAAGAAAAACGCTGGTAACGATTCATGACGCTTAAAATTTTTCTGACCGCGGATGTGCATCTGGGAATGCAGTTTGCGGGGTATCAACCTGCCGTTGCAGGGCGGCTGCGCGAAGCACGTTTCGAGGCGCTGCAGCGTTGCGTGGCGCTGGCGAATGAGGCTTCCTGCGATCTGTTTGTGGTGGCGGGCGATTTGTTCGAACGCACCACGGTTCCCAGGGAAATCATTGCTCGGGCGGCGGAGATTTTCGGGCAGTTCAATGGCAAGCTGGTGGCGGTACTGCCTGGTAACCACGATTTTCTGTCCCCTTCCAGCGGCGGACTGTGGAAAGTGTTTGGGGAGAAGGCCGGAGACAATTTGTTGCTTCTCACCGAGGCGCGTTCTTATCTGTTGAACGATTTCGGAATTCCCGCCGCCATTTATGCTCACCCCTGTTTTAGTAAACATTCCAGGGAGACACCGCTGGAAGGCTTCAGCGGGCGGGAACAGCAGCCCGCCGTGCGCTGGCACATTGGGGTGGCTCACGGCACCCTGGAAGGGCTGGCGCCCGATACCGAGGGATTGTATTACCCCTTGCCGCGCCGGTTGCTGGAGCAGTCCGGTCTGGATCTCTGGCTGCTGGGGCATCTGCACCGTCCCTATCCGGCAGAAAATGGGGAAGAGCGGGTTTTTTACCCGGGAACTCCCGAACCGGACGGCTTCGATTGTCGGCATCCCGGGCACGCCTGGATTCTGGAGCTGACGCCGGAGGGCGGGGTGAATGCCCAGCTGCAAACCACCGGACAATTGCGGTTCCGGATCTGGGAGGAGGAGCTGGAGAACGAATTGGCGGTGGAAGGGCTTTTGAACCGCCTGCGCCATGAGGATGTTACAAATCAATTAGTTCGTTTGTGCCTGAAGGGACTGATTCCCCCGGAAATGTACCGGGAATTGCCGGAACAACTGGCGCCCCTGGAGGCCCAGGCGCTTTTCTGGCAATCTGATTACAGCGAATTGCGGAAACAATTCACCCGACGGGAAATTGAGGAGAGCTACCCCGGCGGTTCCTTCCCGCACCAACTGCTTTCCCGCCTTTTAGAAGAGGAAGATTCGGAAGCGCTGCAGATTGCTTACGATTTACTGCGGAGGGCGGCGCGGTGAAGATTAAACGGGTTAAATTGCAGCCGTTCGGAGGAATAATCCGGCGGGAGGTGGCTTTTTCGCCCGGATTGAATGTGGTGTTGGGTCCCAACGAGGCCGGCAAATCCACCATTTTTCACGCCATTCAAAAAGTCTTTTTTACCCGCACCCGGCTGCGTAAACCGCAGTTTGCCCGGGAGATGGAGCGCTTTATTCCCGTGGGAGGCGACACCTGCCGGGTGGAACTGGATTTTGAGGTAGCGGGACAGGCGTATCGTCTGGAGCGTTCCTGGGGCAGCGAGGCGGCCAGTCGTCTGATTCTTGCGGACGGCGTTCAGCTTACCGACGAGGAGGAGATTGAGCGGCGACTGGAGGAATTGCTGCCGGCCAATGCGGCCACTTTTCGTTCGGCTCTAATGACCTACCAATCCGGCTTGGAAAAAACCGTCCAGGAGCTGGCGGAGCGTTTTCCGGAAACAATTTATTCCCTGGGAGACATCTTACGCCAGGCCCTTTTCGAAACCGGTGGAGTGTCGGTGGATCGCTTCCAGGCAGAGCTGGAAGCGCAACACCGGGCGTACTTTGGACGCTGGGACCGGGAACGAAAACGCCCCGAAGGTAATCGGGGATTGGGGAATCGCTGGTTAAAAGGAACCGGCAAAGTGGTGGAAGCCTGGTACCGGCGGGAAGAACGGCGTCAACAACTGGAAACGGTTCGACGGGTGGAAGAGGAAATCGACCGCACCAACCGGATTTTAAAAGAGCGTTTAGAACGCATCTCGGAAATTCAGGCCTTTCTGGAGAAAAATCGTCCGGTGGTAACCAGTTTGCAGCGGCGGCAGGTGCTGGAAGCGGAAATCGGGCATCTGGATATCCGTCTGGAGCAACTGAAGGACGTCAACCGGCAGTGGCCGGTGCTGGCCCACCGAATCAAGGAGCGGGAGAAGGAACTTCGCGACCTGCAAATTCGAATGGAGACCCTGCAACAGGAACGCGTGCGGGCGGAGCAACGGGTACAGTTCCAGAAGTTGTGGGAGCGGTTTGAACAGGCAAGAAAAAAACAGCAAGACCTGGAGGCTGCCCGCCAGGCGCTGCGGCAGGTAAAAGCCTTAACCGACGACGAAATGCGCCAGATTCGACAATGGTACCACGAACGGGAACGATTGGAGAGCCGTTTGCAGGCCGGCGAACTGCGGGTGGAATTTCTCCCGCGTAAAGCCCTGAAAATCACCGTTCAGGAAGATTTGCAGGCTCCGCGGGAGGTGCCTTTGAAACCGCCGAAGGAACAGACGTTTGAAGTGTCCGGGCGGATTCGCCTGGAACACCCGGACTGGCAACTTACGGTTACTTCCAGAAAAGTGGATTTTGACGCCCTGGAAAAGCGTTACCGGGAGGTGCAGAGGAATTTGGACGCCTGGAAAACGAAACTGGGATTTCACCTCCTGGAAGAGGCGGAGAGGTTGCACCAGGATTTTCAGGAGAAAGTGCGTCGGGAGGAATTCGCCCGGCAGGCACTGGAAGAGCTGTTGGGGGAAGAGACCCTGGACTCGTTACAGCAAGCGGTAGAGCAGATGAAGGCGCAGGAAGAAGCGCGTCCGCCGGCCGTGGTGGCGGAAGAGTTGGCGGAGACCCGGATGCGGTTAGAGCAAGCCAGTCGGGAGCTGGAAGACTGGCGGGCCCGGGTCGCCCAGTACCGGGAAGCGTACGGAAGTCTGGACGAATTGTTGATTCAGGTTGGGGAGCTTACCCGCCGGCGTCGGCAATTGGAGGAAGAACGGGCGAAACTTCCGCCCTTGCCAGAAGAGATTGCCGCTCCGGAAACGTTTGTGGAAACGTTTCGGCGGCAGGAAGAAGAGCGGGAAACGCTGGAAGAAGAGATTCGCCAATTAGAGAGGAGCTTGTTTGAGCTGGAAACGGAGATTTCCGGCAACAGTGCCGAAGAGCTGGAGAGGGAGTACCGGGAAGCCGACGCGGCGTTTCAGCAGGTGTTGCGCCAGGGGGAAGCCCTGGCCCGCGTTCGGGAACACACCCGGGAGATTCTCCGCCACCTGGACCGCGACACCTTCCGGGAATTAGAACGGGAGCTTTCGGGGTTGGTCGAACAGCTCACAGAGGGACGTTACCGGCGGGTGAGCCTGCAGGAAAAATTGCCGCGGGCATTTGTTCGTCCGGATGGCAAAGAACTGCCCTACCGGATTTTGTCTCACGGCACCCGGGACGTTCTGGGTCTGGCCCTGCGCCTGACCATCGGGAAATACTTCCTGCGAAATAGCGACGGGCCATTCATTTTGGACGATCCGCTGGTGGACCTCGATCCGGCACGTCAGCAAGCCGCCGCCCGGGTGCTACGGGAGTTTGCCGCCGAGAAACAGGTCATCATTTTTACCTGTCATCCCACCCATGCCGAACTGCTGGGTGGAGAACTGATTGAACTGGAAAGCGATTAGCTCTGTACGCCGTCTGAGCGCAAGTGAGAAGGCTACCGGTTTCTGGAAAGCAATCCGGTGAAAACCGGGAAACGAGCGGAGCGGTCTCGCCGGGAGGAAGCTCCGTTTAAAGGAATTGCGGGACGGGGTCAGGCAATTTCCAGCATTCGGTCCACCGAGCGGCGCGCCTGCCGAATAATTTCTTCTGGCAACTCAATCCGGTATTGATTTTTCCGCAGAGAGTCGAGCACTTCCTCCAGGGTAATTTCGTTCATGTGGGGACAGCGCACGCTGCACATACGAATCATTTCTTTGTCGCGATTCTCCGCCCAGATATTGTCTGCCATGCTACATTCGGTCAGCAGTAAATAGCGCGGCGCCTGCGATTCCTTCACATATTTGATCATGGCAGAAGTACTTCCGGAAAAATCGGAGGCTTCCACCACTTCCGGACTGCATTCCGGGTGGGCCAGTACAATGGCGTCCGGGAACTGTTCCCGTACCCGCTGAATGTCGTCCACCGTGAATTTTTCGTGCACTTCGCATTTGCCGTGCCAGCCAATCAGGGTATTTCTTAATTCCCCCGGATCAACCTGTTGAATTTCTCCGTTTTGCGCCGGAAAGATAATCCGTTTGCCGGTTTCGCGGGCGACATTTTTGGCCAGATACTCATCGGGAAGAAAAATAATGGTGTCGGAGTCGATGGCCTGCACCACCCGGGCGGCATTGCTGGAGGTGCAACAATAATCGATTTCGGCTTTCAAATCCGCGTAGGTGTTGACGTAAGCCACCACCGGGACGCCCGGGAAGGCGGCTTTCAGACGGCGCACCTCTTCCGCCGTGATGCTGTCTGCCAGGGAGCATCCCGCTTTGGAAGCGGGCAGCAAAACGGTTTTTTCCGGCGCCAGAATCTTGGCTGTTTCGGCCATGAAACGTACCCCGCAAAAGATAATCGGGTCACCTTCCGTGCGGGCAGCAATACGGCTTAATTCCAGAGAATCGCCCACGTAATCCGGAACGGTATGGTAAAGGGCCGGTTCCATGTAATTGTGGCCCAGAATTACCGCCCCGCGCTCTTTCTTTAAGCGATTTATTTCGTAAACCAGCTCGGCTTTGTAGCGCAATTCCGCCTCCGGCACCAGATGGCTCAGCTGTTCTTTCATGAGCTGGTAAGTTTTTTCCAGACTCTCGGCCTGAATTCCCATGGTATTTTCCTTTCTGTTTCCAAACCGGTTTATTATCGAAACTCAAGTAAATAAATTAAGGAAAAGATTTTCCCGGTGAGTAGTGAAAAATTAAGTTTATTCCTTCACATTGAAACTGGAGAGGAACTCGGACAGATTTCCTATTGGGGGTGCACCTGTCAACTTTCCGGGAAGCACCGGGGTTCCGAATTTCCGGTGGTGATCCGGTCGTTTTCTCCTTAATTTGTTTCCCCAGCATTAAGGGTGGTTTAAAAAACGAAAGGAGTGTTTTTTATGATAGAGAATCGACCCAGCCGGATGGTGGCGGTTGTTGGGGGCGGAGTAGCCGGGGCCGAGGCGGCCTTTCAGCTCTTTCAACGAGGCATTCGAGTGGTGTTGTTCGACCCGGACCTTCTGCCTTACGGCAAACTGGAGGAAGGTTTGCCGAAATGGCATTACAAGCTGCGCGATCGGGAGGAAGAGAAAATCGATCGCAAGCTTCAGCAGGCGGGCGTGGATTTTGTTCCCGGAGTGAAGTTGGGGCGAGAGATTCAGCTTACGGAATTAGTGGAGGATTGGGGATTTAGTGCGGTGCTTCTGGCAGTGGGTGCCTGGCGCGATCGTCCGTTGCCCGTTCCGGGCATTGAGAAATTCCGGGGAAAAGGCCTGTGTTACCAGAACGAGTTTGTGGCCTGGTTTAATCACAATCACGAGCCGGGCGGCTGGATGCCCCACTGCGAAGCCCGGGACGGCGCCGTCGTAATCGGTGGCGGACTGGCATCGCTGGACGTTGTGAAAATTTTGATGCTGGAAACGGTTCTGGCGGCTCTGCAGCGGCGCGGGCACCGGGAACTGAATCTGTTCACGCTGGAGCAACGGGGCATTCCAGCGGTGTTGGAGGAACTCGGTTTCACCCTGCGCGATCTGGGCGTGAAGGGATGTACCCTGTACTATCGTCGCCGGGTGGAAGACATGCCCCTCACTCCGCCGCCGGCGAAAGCCACCCTGGAGAATCTCCGCAAAATTGCCGCTTTGCGGCGGCGCATTTTTGAGAATTTTCAGAGGAAATATTGTTTCGCGGTGCAGGAAAACCGGGTGCCGGTCGATTTTCTCGCCGAGAATGACCGGCTGGTCGGAATGGTGTTTCAGGAATCTGCCGGGGTGGAGGGGAAAGTGCAGCATCCTTCCGGCAGGCGGGAGACCGTGAAAACGCCGCTGGTAGTCTCTTCCATCGGAAGCATTCCGGAACCCCTTCCCGGGGTACCGCTGGAAGGGGAGTTGTATCGGTTTGCCAATCCGGAAATGGGGCAAATTGCCGGTTACGAGAACGTTTTTGCCTTGGGTAACGCCGTTACCGGCCGGGGGAATATTCGCGATTCCCTGCTTCACAGCCGTAAAACGGTGCGGAAAATTGCGGAAGATTTCCTGGAAAGCCGGGAAGAGGATTACCAGGAGTGGCTTCGACAGCAGGAAAAAAAGGTGGACCAACATCTGGAGCAAATTTCCCTTTTTCTGAATACCCGGCGGGCGCTTACTCCCGAAATTCTTTCCCGGATCGAGCGGAAGGTAAGCGAACTGCAGGCGCGGGTTGGCTACGAGGGGGACTACCAGAGCTGGGTAAATCGGCACAAACCGCCCCGTCTGGAAACGCTGCTGGGAATTAGCAATGAGCCTGTTACCGGCGACGCCGGCGTTTGTTGAGGCGTCCGATTCCAATTAAAAAGCCCCTCCGTAAGTTCGAATGTGGAGGGGCTGTGCTTCGTTTGAGGAGGCAATTAAAATTCGAAGAAATCTTCCTCGGGGTCGCGATCGTCCGGCAGGGGAAGGCCGAAGCGCTGGTAATTAATCGCTATGTACTCCTTCCACTTTTCGGGCACTTCGTCATCGGGAAAAATGGCATTCACCGGGCATTCCGGCTCACAAGCCCCACAATCGATGCATTCTTCCGGATGAATGTAAAGCATCGCACCCTGGGTTTTCATTCGGGCTTTGTCCTCTGGACTTAAAGTGAATCCTGGGGGTGGGTAAATACAGTCCACCGGGCACACTTCCACGCAACTGGTATTGCAGACACCTTCGCAGGGTTGAGTAATAATGTATGTCATTGCTACTCCTTTTCGTCTAAATATCCCGGGAAAAGAATAAAGAGAGGGAGGGGCGGAACGCAAGTAAAATTTTGCTTTTTTCAAAAATATCGTAGGATGGCAAAATTTTTTCAAAATCGGAGAAAATTTTCTTGTCCGAAGGCCATTTTTTACTTTTATTTGGGAATAAATCTCATTACAAAAAGCTTAAGGAAAAATTTTAATCCAGAAGAAAAACAACCAGCAACTAACCAAGGGGGTTAACATGAGAAAGGTACTCGGGCTGATTTTTTTTCTTTGCATCGCGGTGATTCTGGCGGGCCAACCGGAGGGAAATTCCTCTGAGGGAACGCTGATTGTGCTGAACAAATCCGAGGCAAACGGCGCCCTGCTGGATCTGCGTACTGGAAAGGCGGTGCTCACCTTTTCCGCCGGGACGAATCCCCACGAAGTGGCGGTTTCGCCGAATGGAAAATTGGCGGTGGTGAGTAATTATGTGGAACATAATCCCGGTGCTTCTTTAACCGTGATTGATCTGGAAAAGAAAGAAAGGATCGTTCAAATAGATCTTGGCAAGTACAGCAAACCGCACGGCCTGGTGTTTTTTCCCGACGGTCGGCATTTGCTGGTTACGGCAGAATCCCATAAAGCCCTCCTGATTGTGGATGTGAAACGAAAAATGGTGGAGAAAGCCCTCGATACGCAGCAGGAGGTCAGTCATATGGTGGTGCTAACGCCCGATGCCCGTCTGGCTTTCGTGGCTAATATTCGTTCCGGTTCGGTTAGCGTGATTGATCTGGTTTCCGGTACGGTTAAAAAGATTATTAAAACGGGAAAAGGAGCCGAGGGGTTGGCCATTACCCCGGATGGGAAGGAAGTGTGGGTTACCAATCGAGCAGAGGATACCATTAGCATTATTCGGGTGAACGACTTGAAAGTAGTCAGGAGCATTCCCTGTCCAGGATTCCCCATCCGACTGCAGTTTACCCCGGACGGGCAATGGGCGCTGGTCAGTTGTCCTAAATCCGGTGACGTGGCGGCTATTCAGGTGGCAACCCGCCAGCTGATTCATCGGATTCCAATGAAGCTGGCTGCCAGAGGTGACAAAGACAACCGACTTTTCCGCGATGTGTTTGGTGAGAGTCCGGTTCCCATCGGTATTTTAATTCACCCCTCGGGGAAAGTAGCTTATGTGGCCAACAGCAATGCCGATGCGGTGGCCGTGATTGATTTAACCCGCTGGGAAGTGGTGAATTATCTGCCCACCGGTAAACAACCGGATGGGTTGGGGTACACGCCGTTACAATTCCTGGCTAAATAAGCAGGTCCCGGGGAACCTCTTACCGGGCTCAATCGGGAAAGACTTGTAAACGAGGGTCTCCGTGGTTAAATTTCCGCCCGGAAGGGAAAAAACAAAGGGAAAATTGTGGCGGAAAAATTCGAGAAACTCTCCCGGATTTCGGTTCCCGAATTGGACGAGATTCTGGGTGTACCGTTTAAAGTACTGGACGACGGATTCGTCCGGGTAATTGATTACCTGGGTTCCGATCAAGCGGTGGTACAGGCGGCCCGGGTGTCCTACGGGAAAGGGACCAAAAAAGTGCATGAAGACCGGGGACTGATTCGTTACCTGATGCGTCACCAGCATACCACCCCGTTTGAAATGTGCGAGCTTAAACTGCATGTGCGGGTTCCTATGGACACCTGGAGGCAGTGGGTGCGCCACAGAACGGCTTCCATTAATGAGTACTCGACAAGATATTCCATTGCCATTGATGCAGCTTACACGACGGCGCCGGGAGAGTGGCGGTTGCAGGCGACAGGAAACCGGCAGGGTAGCGAGGGAAAACTACCTCCTGAGCAGGGAGCCCACTTTACCGAGCGGGAGGCGCAATTGCAGAGCCTGGCCCGCGAGGTGTACGAGGAACGTCTCCAGGCCGGGATCGCCCGGGAACAGGCACGCAAAGACCTTCCGCTGGCCACCTACACGGAAGCTTACTGGAAAATTGACCTCCACAACCTGCTTCATTTCCTGAAACTGCGCATGGAACCCAACGCCCAGTGGGAAATCCGCCAGTATGCCAATATTATTGGTCACGAGATTGTGCGGCGCTGGTATCCCCTTACCTGGGAGGCGTTTCTGGATTACCAGCTGCAGGCAGAGAGTTTTTCCCGTCTGGAGCTGGAATTGTTGAGCAAGATTGTGCAGGATAAGTGGGAGGAGTGTGTGAAATTAGCGGAAGAATTCGGCTGGCTGAAACGCCGGGATGGACGCCTGGTGCGCAATCGGGAGCGTCTGGAATTTGAGGAAAAGCTGGCCCGGCTGGGGATTCAGCCGCCCTGGAAAGAGGAAGAGTAAAAAGGTACGGCAGGGCGGCGGGAAGGCCGTTAACGGCCTTCCGCCGAAAGGGGGTTAACCCCCTTGCGCCAAAACGCCCTTAAGGGCGTTTCCCAATCTCTTGCCTCGTCTTACCCGACATTGCAAAATTGAAAAAAATCGACCCACCGGAACTTTTTCACAAACAAATCATCAAATTTATTGCAATTTTAATCTAGATTGTTAATTTTGGAATGTAAAATGTTCGCAGAAAGGGGGAAGTTTCTTTGATTTCCCGACGTTTCAAAATTTTACTACTGCTGCTCTTTTTCCTGTTTGTGTTAATCGGGAATCCCTTCTTTCACAACCATTCTCCCAAAATTACCGAGAGCCCTCATTGTCCGGTTTATTTACTCAATCTGGTGCTTTCCGCTGCTTTCGTAGTCGTCGTTTGGTTCCTTTTTGCTTTTAACCTACCTCAAATTACCCCGTTTCATTCCTTCGAAAAGTTTCTTGCCCCTCAACCTCATTTCATCACCCGTTTCAACCGCGCTCCTCCGCAAAAATAACCTCCCCAAATCACAAAAGTTCAAATTGACGGGCTTTTATTCAACCAAACAGGAGGAGTGTGTTCATGAAGCGGTTAACCATGCTAATAATTCTATTGGTGGGTATTGGATCTGTGTCCGGCCAGGAAGAGGCGGTTACAGCCCGGGTGGATTCGCTGCAAAAAATGGTTCAGGAATTGAAACAGCAGGTGGATCAGCTTTCCCGGGAGTCAGCAAAGCAAGAGATTGAACAGTTGCAACGGGCGGCGCTGGAAGCGGCCCAGCAAAAGGAAGAACGGAAGGTAACCAAAACCTTTCGGGAGGGTGCCCGCAGTTTGCAGGCCCTCAATCCCGAAATCAGTGTGACCGGGGACATGTTAACCCGCTATTTAATTGAGAGTCCCCATTACACCGACGAAGCTCGCAGCGGTTTTCTCTTCCGGGTACTGGGATTACACATTCAATCCAACCTCGACCCTTTTAGTTTCGCGAAGGTAGCCATCGAGTTTGGTGCAGACGGTGTGGGTGTCGGCGAGGCCTATGTTACCTGGGTTAATGTGCTGCCCCGTATTAATCTTACCGCCGGAAAATTCCGCCAGCAGTTCGGAGTCATCAATCGCTGGCACCAGCATGCCCTGGACCAAAGCGCTTTCCCACTGCCCATTCAACTTTACATGGGCGAAGAGGGATTAAATCAGGTTGGTGTTTCGGTGAACTGGCTGATGCCCTCCTTCACGGCTCATGCCAACGAACTGACCCTGGAAATTACCAATTCCCAGAACGCACAGTTGTTTAGCGGAGAGAATTTTGGCTTGCCAGCCACCCTCCTGCACTGGAAAAATTACTACGATCTGAGTCGCGACACCTATTTTGAATGGGGAGTCACCGGATTGGCCGGTACCAACGATTCTCTGGGGTTCACCTTTTCCGCTGACCACCGCTGGACCTACCTGGGTGGGCTGGATTTCACCCTTTCCTGGTCGCCGGTTAATCAGGCTCTTTACCGCGGCATTACCTGGCGCACCGAGCTGTTCTACTTGAACAAAGATCTGAATGGCAGCGACCGGATCAAGGCGTTGGGAGGGTACACCTACCTGGATTACCGGTTCTCCCGTCAGTTCATCGGCGGGGTGCGGGTGGACGTGGCGCAACCTCCCGTACCGGACAACGCCAATCAACTCACCTGGCAGGTGGTGCCTTATTTAACATTCTGGCAGAGTGAATTTGTGCTGCTTCGCCTGGAATACCAGCACCAGGCAGGTTACAATCTGGACGCCACAGACAATCGCCTGACGCTGCAGATTGACTGGGCGGTCGGTCCCCATAAACACGAACGTTACTAAACAGTGAAAGGAGTGAGATCATGAAAATATATCGGTTTTGGTTGGTTTTAGTGCTTTGGGTAACCCTGACGTTCACCCTGTTTGCGGCATCGAAAATCCGGGTGGTTACCACCCTGACCGTTTACGCCGATATTGCCAAGTACATTGGTGGCGACAAAGTGGAGGTAAAAGCCATTGTGCAGGGCGACCAGGACGCCCATTTTGTGAAACCCAAACCCAGTTTTGCCGTCTGGTTGAGCAACGCTGATTTGTTTGTGGAAACCGGCCTGGATCTGGAACTCTGGGCGCCCACTCTGGTGGACAAATCGCGTAATCCCAAAATCCGGAGTGGTCAGCCTGGCTACGTGGCGGTAGCGGATGGGGTAAAAATGCTGGAAGTGCCCACCACCATGGATCGCAGTCAGGGCGATGTGCACATTTACGGTAATCCGCACATCCACACCAGTCCCCTTAACGCTAAAATTATTGCCGAGAACATTACCATTGGCCTCTGCAAAGTAGCCCCGCAGGATTGCGATCTTTTCCAGGCTCGTTTGAAACAGTTTAAGCAGGAAATAGACAACCGCCTGTTCGGCGAAAAACTGGTGCAGATTCTGGGCGGAGACATGTTAACCCGTCTGGCTCTTTCCAATCAACTCATTCCCTTTCTCCAATCCCAGACGTTTCAGGGGAAAAAATTAATTGATTATTTGGGCGGTTGGATGAAAGAAATGTTGCCGTTGCGAGGAAAAAAACTGGTGGCGTATCATAAAAATTGGGCGTATTTCCAGCAATTGTTTGGGTTAGACATCATCGGTTACGTGGAGCCGAAGCCGGGGATTCCGCCTTCGCCCCGCCATGTGGAAGAACTGATTCAGAAAATGCGGCAATATCATGTAAAAGTAATTCTGGCGGCCAATTATTTCGACGAGCGCAAAGTCCGCGAGATTGCCGAGAAGATCGGGGGAAAGGCGGTTATTGTGCCGCTTTCGGTGGGCGGCGTCCCGGAAGTCAAAAACTACTTCCAGTTAATCGATTACTGGATTTCTCATATAAAAGCTGCCTTTAACGAGGTAGAATCCGTGTCGTAGATCTGAAACCGATCGACCTTTTCACAGGCAACGGAACTACCGTTACAATTCAATGTATTGCGGGGAGAACGCAAAATGAACGTGAACATGACTGAAATCATGCTGCCGGCCTTCGCCGAATGCCTGGTGCTGGTCGGCATTCATTCCTACCTGGGTATTCATGTCATTAAACGCAAGGTCATCTTTGTAGATCTGGCACTGGCTCAGATTGCCGCTCTCGGTACTACCTTTGCCTTTTTGTTTGGAATTAATCCCACCAGTCCGGGCGCCTACTGGTTCTCGCTGGGGTTTACCCTGATTGGAGCGGCAATTTTTTCCGTTTCCCGGATTCGTAACGAAAAGATTCCTCAGGAGGCGGTCATTGGCCTGGTGTACGCCCTGGCCGCCGCCCTGGCCATTCTGGTGATTGACCGGGCACCCCACGGCGCGGAACACATCAAAGAAATCATGACCGGAAGCATTCTCTGGGTTCGCTGGGAAACCATTCTGACGGCGGCGGTGGTCTATGCGCTGGTGGGAGCTTTTCATTTCTTTTTCCGAGAGAAATTCCTGCTTATCTCCAACCACCCCGAAATGGCCTATCGCCAGGGGATTAATGTCCGATTGTGGGATTTCCTGTTTTACGCTTCTTTCGGCATTGTGATTACCCATTCGGTGCGCACCGCCGGGGTGCTGTTGGTGTTTGTCTTTCTGGTTGTACCCGCCATTGCTACCATCATGCTCACGGACAAACTCTGGTTGCAACTGGTCATTGGCTGGACCATGGGCACCATTGTTTCCATGGTGGGACTCTATGTTTCGTACGTGGCCGATCTGCCCAGTGGTCCCACGGTGGTGTCCACTTACGGGCTGGTGCTGTTGCTGCTTTCGCTGGTGCTTTACGTGGTGCGGGCCCCTCGCAAAGCAATCGCCTTTCGGAATCTGGGAATCGGTTTCGCTGTTTTCCTTTTAACCATGGGCGCATTTTTTAGCCTGGGAAGAGCCTTTCGAACCCATTCGCACTCCAAGGAGGAAGCGGCTCTTGCCGTGGCGGAACAAACGGATTCCCGGAAAATGCTAACGGTTACCGACGCTGAATTAAAAGAGATGTTGGGCAATATTCACACCGTGGCAGAGTTAGATAAAGTGTTTCATCGTTTGGACAATCCTTACCAGCAGTTCGAAGTCCTGAAGCGGCTGGTGGAAGTGGATCAGAAATTGGGGGCGCTCCATTTAATTGACCTGCTGGAATCCTGCCGGATTCCCTTCATCCGCCAGAAAGCGCTGGAAATCTTAACCACTCTTTCCGCCGGTCAGAACTTTGGGTATGATGCCCTCAAGGGGCCGGGCGAGAACCGGGCCGCCCTGCAAGCCTGGCGGAACTGGTGGGAAGAGAAATACGGCCGCTCCTGAAATGAGAAGGAAAAATTCCATTTTAAATTAAATGATTCCCATTCTCTCCGGAAGTGTGTAAATTTGAAGCGTGGCAAAGCCGGAAGCCATGCTGAATTCAATTAAAATAGAAGGAGTGCCGTTCATGAAATGTAAACATTGGTGGGTATTGCTGCTTGCCATGACGATCGGTTTGGCAGGATGTCAAAAACAAAGCGGAGAAGAGATGAAAATCCTGGAGCAAAAAATCGGCCGGTTTGTTCCCGTAAAAATTGAGTACGACGAATCCCTGCTGGACGCCCGTCAGCAGAAGGTGGTCGAGAAACTCTACCACGCTTCTAAAATCATCGACGATATTTTTCTGGATCAGGTTTACTCCCGAAATAAAGAGATTAAAGCCCGCCTGGAAACCTCGAGAGACCCGCTGGATAAACTTCGCCTGGAACTGTTCAATATTATGTTCGGGCCGTTCGACCGGCTGGACCATAATAAACCGTTCATCGGGGAGACACCCAAACCGCTGGGAGCCAATTTTTACCCCGAGGATATGACCAAAGAGGAATTCCTGAGCTGGATTAAAACCCGTCCCCAGGACGAAAAAGCTTTTACTTCGGAGTTTACGGTAATCCGGCGTAAAGGGGATAGTTTGGTAGCCATTCCCTATTCCCAATATTACCACGACCAGCTGAGCAAAGCGGCTCAGTTGTTAAGGGAGGCGGCGGATTATGCCGATAACCCCACCTTGAAACGCTATTTGCAGCTCCGGGCCGAGGCTTTTTTGAGCAACGACTATTACCCCAGCGATCTGGCCTGGATGGATTTGAAGAATCACACAATTGAAGTGGTCATCGGTCCCTACGAGGTGTACGAAGACGCCCTGTTCAACTACAACGCCTCCTTTGAGGCGTTCATTACCCTGCGCGACCCGAAAGAAAGCGCCAAACTGGCCCGTTTTGCCAGCTACCTCACCG
>JAJRXE010000321.1 GCA_024276455.1 Calditrichota bacterium | reverse complement strand
CGCGGAATGTTTGGTGCCCTGCAAAAACAGGTGTTCTCCATGCGAGTGGGCGAAATAGTGGGACCAATTGCTCTGGACAATTTTTATGTGATTCTGAAGCTGTTGGGGAAAAAAGCCCGCAGGCTCAAAACCTTCGCCGAAGCGCGCGACGAAATCGCCAGGAATTTAAAATTGATCAAGCGAAAGCAGCAATTTAAGCAATTTATTAACCAGTTGCGGGAGAAACATCGAATAGAGATTGAGCGAACCGCCTTGAGAGATTTTGCCTTAGTTCAGAATCTTTGAAAGAAATTTCAAATTTGGGAGCAATCATATGCAAAATAAGTTCCTGCTGACTGTTTTAGCCCTTCTTTTAGGAATTTGCATCCCTCTGTTTGCCGGAACAACCGGAAAAATTGTCGGGGTGGTGAAGGAAAAGTCCACCGGTGAACCGCTTCCCGGGGCGAATGTGTACATCGAGGGCACCAACTTGGGAGCCGCCACCGATGTGGACGGAAGTTATCTGATTCTGAATGTTCCGCCGGGAACGTACACCCTGGTGGTCTCTTACATTGGCTATCAGGAAGTTCGGGTGAGCGGGGTGCGGGTCTCGGTGGATCTGACCACCCGGCAGGACTTTGAGCTGGTTCCCACCGCCCTGGAACTGGGAGAAGCGGTGGTGGTAGAGGCGACCCAGGAATTGGTGCAGAAAGATTTGACCTCTTCGGAGGCACGGGTCTCGGCCGACAAGATCAATCAGTTGCCGGTGAACGAAGTAAACGACATCCTGCAAATTCAATCCGGCGTCACCCGGGATGCCAGCGGTGCTTTCCACATCCGAGGCGGCCGCAGCACCGAAATTGCCTACTGGGTGAACGGTGTTTCCATCACCGATGCCTACGACGGTTCCCGTGGATTTGAAGTGGAAAATCAGTCCATTCAGGAGCTTCAGGTCATCAGCGGAACCTTCAATGCCGAATACGGAAACGCCATGTCGGGCATTATTAACATCGTTACCAAAGAAGGAACCCCCAATTACAAGGGCAATGTGCGCACCTATGTGGGCGATTACGTTAGCTCGCACAAAGATTTGTTTTACAATATTGACAACGTGTCGGCGGCCAATTACAATTTCGAGGCCAGCCTGAGCGGTCCGCTTCCTCTGACCAATAAAAAGGTTACCTTTTTCGGGAATTGGAGGAATTATTACACCGACGGCTGGCTTTATGGAAAACGCATCTTCTTGCCGACCGGTCAACCGGGAGATTCGGCTGCGGTAGCTATGAACTGGCGCCACCGGGTGTCCGCCCAGTTAAAATTAACCTATTTCGTTTTGCCAACCCTGAAAGTGAGTCTGGAAGGGCTGGGCAGTAAAGAACGTTTCCGCGATTACAATCACGAGTTTAAATACAATCCCGACGGGGATGTTCAGAAACGAAATGAAGGGTACAACTACACCTTGCTGGTGAATCACACCCTTTCTTCCCGTACCTACTACACCTTGAACTTGTCCTATTTCAATCGGGAGTTTAATGAGTACCTGTACCCCAATCCTTTTGATCCGCGCTACTTGCACCCGGACTCGTTAAACAAACCAACCAATTTTAGTTTTCACGACAAGGGAACCAATTTACACCGTTTCCAGCGCTGGACGAAAACGTACATCAGCAAATTCGATTTGACCAGCCAGGTGAATAAAGTGCATCTGGTGAAGGGTGGGGTAGAGTTGCGTTACACCCGTTTCTTTGTGGAAGAGGTTACCCTGACTCCCAAAATCGGGCCCAATGGGCAGCAAGTTGTTCCCTTCGAACCAGACATTTTGCCGATTTCCACCCCGGTTCATAACCTTTATGAATACGATCCGGTGCAATTTTCCGCCTATATTCAGGACAAAATTGAATTTGCTTCCGTGATTATTAACGCCGGGATTCGATTCGACTATTTTAATCCCAAAGGTCGGGTGCTGGCCGATCCGAAGGATCCCAATATTTACAATCCCCTGAAAGAAGAGCACAAGGCCATGACCCTGGAAGAACGGCGTAAAATCTGGTACAAGAAGGTTGATCCCAAATACCAGATTTCTCCTCGGTTGGGAATTGCCTACCCGATCAGCGCCAATGGGGTGATTCATTTTAGTTTCGGACATTTCATGCAGATTCCGCCCTTATTTAACCTTTACTACCGTTCCGATTACAAAATCACCGAGGCGGGGGCCTCTCTGGAAGGACCGTTTGGCAACCAGGACCTGGATGCCCAGCGCACCGTGATGTACGAAATGGGGTTACAGCAAAAAATCTCCACCGATTTAAGCCTGGACATTACCGGGTTCTACCGCGACGTGCGGAACTGGATTACAACCAGCGCTCCCATCGAAACCTATGTGGCCGGAAAATCTTACTCCATTTACATTAATAAAGATTACGCCAACGTTAGAGGCGTTACCCTTTCTTTAAAGAAACGTTTCTCCAATCATTTTGCCTTCGATGTGGTGTACCAGTTCCAGGTGGCGGAAGGGACAAATTCCAATCCCGATGAAGAATTCCAGCAGTTAAATCAGAATTACGAACCGACCATTCAGTTAGCGCCCCTGGATTGGGACCAAACCCACAACCTGAACGTTTCCCTGTTTGTGGGGATTAAAAACTGGGGAATGAGCGTTCTTTCCCGCTACAATACCGGTATGCCTTACACGCCCCAGATTTTAACTTTTACTCAGACCGGGCAAAACGTTACCACCGCAGTGTTAAAGAATAGTCGCCGCAAACCCAATAACTGGGTGGTCGATTTTCGCTTGTTTAAGGACTTCACTATTCGCAAACTGCGCTTCCGCTTTTACACCCAGATTTTGAATTTGTTCGATCGGAAGAACGAGTTGAATGTGTGGGCGGACACGGGCCGGGCCGACTACACATTGACCGGTAAAAATGCCGGATACGATCCCCGCCGCCCCAACACGGTGAAAGAATATTTAACCCACCCGGAATGGTACGGACAGCCCCGGGAGGTGCAATTTGGTCTCGAAATTCAACTTTGATTGCCAAGAAATATAGAAAGAGGAGCTGTTCATGTGGTATAAAAGATTTTTCCTTTTATTTTTCCTTTTGCTGATCGGGTTGCCACTGGAGGCATTCCCTCAACATGTGCCAAGCTCTGAACGGGGTGATCCCACCCTGCGACGTAAAACCGATATCGACGGTAACAATATTCGGGCTACTATCTTCAATACCGGTTTGACCGGCCGGACGGGAGTCGTGCCGGGAGAAATTCCTTACGAATGGCCCAAAAACACCAAGCGCTATTACATTGCTTTGACCGGCATCTTCATTGGGGGTGAAGTAAGCGATCTGGACGGAAATCCGCTGCAGGTGGTGGATGTGGTGCAGTACCGCTCCAGCCCCTCCGGTAAATCCTGGAGTTTTGAGCCGGTGCCGGGCTACATGAATCCCAATTACACGGATCCGAATGCGAATGTGGGGATTGCTAAGAGCACAGACCCCCAGAGCTGGCCACCGAACGGCTGGGCCGACAAAATGGACGACCCGGTGGACCCCGGCTGGGTGGGAAGTTGGAATGGCTATTTCGGGAAAAACATTTTCAATGCCGACCAGGAGCTATTTTACAAAATGAGCGACGATCTCTACGATCGCTACCTGGGGACATTTTATCCGGATTCCACGGATTTAACCCGGGGTGGTCTGGGATTGTTGGTGGAGACCCGGGTGATGGCCTGGTCGCAGATTCTGGTAAACGATGTAATTTACGTGATTAACAACATTAAAAACGACGGAACCACGAATATTAGAAAGACTGCCTTTACCATCTGGTTGGCCGATCTGGTCGGAGGCGATGGGGACTCCCAGGACGACCGGATTTCTTACGACATTCTGGAAGACATTGCCTGGTGCCGCGATGCGGACGGGGTGGGGAATGCCGCATTTCAGGGGCAGCGCGTGGGGGTTGCCGGAGTGAGTTTCCTGGAAACACCGGGTAATGCCATCGACCGCATCGACAACGACGGCGATGGGGAACCGATGAGTCCCATCATCACACAGGATTTGCTGGAAGGTGAGGATCCGACTAATCTGATTGACGATAATGGAAACGGCTTGATCGACGAGAACGAAACGCACATTCCCTTTAACGGTCAGGCGGGTGTGGGATATGCCGATGGGTTGGACAACAATGGAAATGGTGAGCTGGGGAGTCCGGTGGTAACGGCACAGATGATTGCCGAAGCACAAAACGACCGCTGGCACCGCTGGCCCCCGAATCCCGAAAACGACCCTCTGCAAAACGGACAGGTGCATTTGATCGGTTTATCTGCGGCCAGTGAAGGGTTAGCGTTCAAGGACAATATCGACAACGACGACAATGGCGAAATCGGTAGTCCGGTCATTACCCAGGAAATCATCGATGCCGCGGCAGCTGATCCTTACAAACGTTACCGGGTGCCCGGAACCAATATTATTTTGTATGATGTGGGCCCGGAAGATCTGGGTAAAAAATATGCCGACGGCATTGACAACGACGGCAACGGGGCGGTGGACGAATACATTGATCAGGGCATCGACGAAATGATTGATGAATCCCGGGAAGATCATATCGACAACGATGGAGACTGGAACCCCGCCACCGATGATGTGGGGTTGGACGGCGTGCCGAACACCGGCGATCCCGGTGAAGGCGACGGGGTGCCGACCTCCGGAGCGGGCACAAACTTCCCCGGCGAACCCAACATCGATAAAACCGATATTTCGGAATCCGATCAGCTCGGTATTACCAATGTGCAGTACGATCCGGCGGGCTCGATTAATTTTAACACCTCTCCCGATCGCTTCTTCTGGCTGGAGTACATGATTCCGGGCGACTTTTACACCCCGCCTCCCGGTGGAATTCCCCCGGGCGATAACGACCTGTTTGTGACTTCCAGTTTCTTCCCCCTAAAGGCGGGAACCATCGAGCGAATTTCTTACGCAGTAATTCTGGGCGAAGATACCGTGGATGTACTCAACAACCGCAAAAAAGCTCAGGAAACCTACAATGTAGATTACCAGTTTGCTCGGGCACCGATTGTGCCCAAGTTGTGGGCAGTTCCCGGAGACAATCAGGTGACCTTGTATTGGGACAGCGAGGCGGAAAAATCCTTCGATTCCTACATGGCGAATCTGGGACAACCGGCATACGATTTCGAAGGGTACCGGCTTTATCGTTCCTCCGATGCCGCTTTCGAGGATCCCTTCATTATTACCGACGGGAAGGGCACCAAGACTTTCCGTAAACCAATTCAGCAGTGGGATCTGGTTGACCAGTTTGAAGGGTACCATCCGGTGGATATTGAGGGGATTAAATTTTATCTGGGCAGTAACACCGGACTGGTGCACGCCTATGTGGACAAAGACGTGCAAAACGGGTTCACTTACTATTACGCCTTAACTTCTTATGATTTCGGGAATGCGGCTCTGGATATTGCCCCGGCCGAAAGCCCGATTTTGATTACCATCGATCAATTGGGTAATGCCAAATTGGGGCAAAATGTGGTGAAAGTGGTTCCCGAAGCGCCGGTTGCCGGGTACCAACCCCCGGTAATTGGGGATTTGATCCACGTCCAGGGAGGCGCATCCGGCGAAATTAAATTTACCGTGGTTGATCCACGACTGGTGAAAGACAACCACATTTACCGAATCACCTTTCAGGACACCATTGTGAAAGCCAGCAAACCCACAGAGAAAGACACCCTGACCACCAAGAATTTCTCCCTCTTTGATGTGACCGATCCGTTGAATCCCGACACTCTGGTTTGGGAAGATCCCAATGTGCGGGCTGGTCAGGAAACCCCGCTGGTGGATGGTTTCCGCCTGGAATTTATTAATCCCCAGTTCCTGCGGATGGATCCGGAGCGTTCCCAATGGAACCGTTCGGGCATCTACAATTTTGTGTTTAAAGAATTTAAATACGGTTCCATCGAAGGGGCGTTGAATCCGGCGGATTACGTGGTAGAATTCGGAGAGGTGGGCATGGACACCAGCCAAACCCTGGTGCTGAAAGATCCGAATTTGCCGCCGATTTTCTGGGTTACACTGGATGCCAAACCGGTGAATTTCCGGGTGAAGAACGTGACTGAGAACCGCTACATCGATTTTGCCTTCTGGGAATTGGATGGAGATGACGGGCGGTTTACCGGACGCACGGACGAGACCGATATCATTATCTTTCTGGAAAAGAATCAGGAGGACTCTCTGGTGGTTACCTGGAGTTTCTCCTACCAGACCGGTTCGCAGTTCGAAGATCCGAATTTGGGTTTTCCCGAAGCGGGCGATTACGCCGAAGTTTTCCTGACCAAACCGTTCCTTTCCAACGATATATTCGAATTTACCACCCACGGAGAGTATGTGGATCGGGAATTGGCCAGGAACGAACTGGATCGGATTAAGGTGGTACCCAATCCCTATGTGGCGGCGTCGCGTTTTGAAACCCGCAATCCGTTCCAGCGGGGCAGGGGACCGCGCGCCATTCACTTTATTCACTTGCCCCAGCGATGTACCATTCGGATTTACACCGTGAACGGTGAACTGGTGAAAGTTATTGAGCACAACAGTAGCATGCAGGACGGTACGGCAGAATGGAACCTGCTTTCCCGGGACAATCTGGCGGTTTCTTACGGAATCTACATTTATCATATTGATGCGCCGGGAATCGGCGAGAAAGTGGGTAAGTTTGCCATTATCAAATAAAGAGCAACGATGCGTAATAATGTGAAGGAGTATAAAGTGAAGCACATAATCAGGCTACTCCTGGTGGTTTTACTGTTTAGTTTCTCTTCGGGAGCTTATTCCAAAGAAGTGTCCAAAGTTGGCACCACCGCGGCAAAATTTTTGAGCATACCGGTGGGAGCCCGGGCGCTGGGAATGGGGGGCGCCTTTGCCGCTGTAGCAAACGACATTACCGCCATTTACTGGAATCCCGGAGGGCTGGCCGAGATAAAGCAGAATCAGTTGTTCTTTCTGCACAGTAACTGGCTGGCCAATATTAATTTCGATTATCTGGCGGTGGCCATGCCGGTACGAGGGGTTGGTACGGTGGGGGTTAGTTTAACCGCCTTAACCATGGGTGATATGGAAATTACCACCGAGGATCAGCCGGACGGCACCGGTGAGACTTTCAATGCTGCCAGCTATGCATTCGGATTAACCTTTTCCCGGCGGCTTACCGATGCCTTTATGATCGGAGGCAATGTGAAATACATCCTGGAGCGCATCTGGCACAGCACTGCCACCGGATTGGCGATAGATATTGGAACCCTGTTTTACACGCCTTTTTACGGCATTCGTTTTGGTACCAGCATTTCCAACTTCGGTACGAAAATGCAAATGGCCGGCAACGATTTGTTAGTACAAAAAGACATTGATCCCCAGCGAAGCGGCAATAACGAGAGCGTAAATGCTTACCTGGCGACGGACAAATTCGATATGCCGCTCAACCTGAAAATTGGGCTTTCCAGGGATTTTAATCTCGGGGCGAGTCAGCGACTAACCCTGGCGGTCGATGCCCTTTACCCGAACGATAATAAAGAAAGCCTCAACCTGGGATTTGAATATGCCGCTTTGAACGAGAAGGTCTTTTTGCGTGGTGGTTACAAATCTTTATTCTTACAGGACAGTGAGGAGGAATTTACCCTGGGCGCCGGATTGCATCAGAAACTGTTGGGCAATATGCAGATTTATTTGGATTACGCCTTTCAATCATTTGTGCGCTTAGAAAGTGTTCACAAATTTTCCATTTTATTAACCTTTTAAATTTAATGAGAGGAGGTGGTGTGCCCGGACGTGTTATTATTTCCCAAGACCAATTGTGTTGGTAACCCATAACTTATAGGAGGATGTATTATGAAGCACTCTGTTATTGTGCTGTTAGTCGCATTTTTACTCATGTTTAGTTTTAGTGCCTTACAGGCTCAAAACGAGCTCACCTTTCAGGTGAACATGAGCGTAAAAATGCTGGAACAGGTATTTAAGCCCGCCGAGGGCGACACTGTTGTCGTACGGGGTTCTTTCAACGGTTGGGCCGGGAATGCCCAATTTTTAACCGACGATGACGCCGACAGTATTTATGTGGGAACGTTTGATGTCGGTGGCAATGCCGGAGATGTTATTAAGTACAAATTCGTGATCCACAAAGCCGACGGTACCGATATGTGGGAAGACAATATTTCCGATCGGGAATTTACCCTTACCGGCAATCCGGCAACCCTCGACGTTGTTTATTTCGACAACGACACCCATGTGGATCCCCCGGTAGTTTCCGGGAATATTCTCTTCCAGGTGGAAACTTCGGTGTTTAAAGATCTGGGATTGTTCGATCGCGTGAATGGCGACTCTATGCAGGTACGGGGTGGATTTAACGGATGGAGCGATCCGATCGGGAATAGCCGGATGGATCGGGTACCCGGTACGGAAACCTATTTCTTAAACGCCATTGTGGAAGGAAATCCCGGTGGAACGCAGTATTACAAATACTTCATGGATTTTGACACGACCGCTCATCCGGATTTCGAAGACTGGTGGGGCTGGGAAGTACCCTTAACCATGGGCGGTGGAAACCGTGAAATCATCTTCGAAGGGACCACCGATCAGGTCGGTCCGCTGGAACTGTCCCAGGATGTACCGGCGGAAGGCGTCATTCCTTCCGGAACGACCGTAACGGTAACGTTCAATGTGGACATGCGTCCGGCTACTCAGACCTCCAATCCGTTCGATCCGGCAACGGACAGTGTTTTCTTCGTGATTCAAGATCCGCTGTGGGCAGTTACCCAGGGTCGGGTTCCCGGAACTCAGATGGACCTGTATTACACCGATGTTGACGGAGATAGCGTGTACACCCTCACCTTCGACGTTACTGGTCCGACTTACTACGGAATTCTCTATGCGGTGGCTTACGGAACAAGCGGAAATATTAAAATGACCGAGGGTGGCGGATTTGGCTACGGTCGTTTCCGGGCCCGCTACATTCAGCCCGACGGTGCCAACTCCTTCCCGGCGGAATACACCTTCCCGACCGACACCTGGACTCAGGATCCGCCGCTGGATGTGGAAACCCCGCCCTTCCCGGTGGGAATTGAAGACGAGTCTCCCAATCCGACTTATCCGACTTCCTTTACCCTCTACCAGAATTACCCGAACCCCTTCAATCCGGAAACCAATATTGTGTTCTCGGTGAGCCAGAATACCCACGCTAAGGTAGAAATTTTCACCATTCTGGGTCAGAAGGTGCGGACGGTATTCGACGGGAAAGTTACGGTTGGCAGCCACACGGTAAAATGGGATGGCCGCGATGATTACGGACGCGCCGTGGCTTCCGGAATTTACTTCTACAAACTGAGTGTGAACAATCAGACTCAGACGCGCAAGATGATTCTCATGCGCTAAAATGAGCTGATCCATTGGTATGGAAAAGAGACCCGCCCTTCCGGGTCTCTTTTCTTAATAAACGGTTTCATCATCATCCCGCCGGTTAGGGGGAAAATGGAGTCTGTGTAAGTTGAGAAAAGAGAAGGATGGAAATCCATGACCTTAATTGACTACCTAATTGTTATTTTTTATTTGATCGGCATTGTAATTATTGGGGTGCTGCTACAAAAACGCGCTTCTTCCGGCATCGATTCTTATTTTTTGGGTGATCGTGGAATTCCCTGGTGGGCTCTGGGGGCATCTGGAATGGCGTCCAATCTGGATGTTAGCGGTACCATGATTAACACGGCTTTTGTCTTTGCCCTGGGTGCCAGCGGATTTTTCATCGAAATTCGGGGCGGGGTTACCTTAATCATGGCTTTTCTGATGATTTTTATGGGTAAATGGAATCGCCGTGCCCAGGTGATGACCCTGGCGGAATGGATGCATTTTCGTTTCGGAAAGGGAAAAGAAGGAGATGTCGCCCGCCTGATTAGTGCCATCTCCGTTATTGTGATTACCATTGCCATGATTACTTATTTTGCCATAGGAAGCGGTAAGTTTATTGCTGAATTCCTGGGCATCCCTTCCTTCTGGGGATTGTCTTCGGAATTCTGGGCCTCTACCCTCATGATTGCTCTGGCCATGATTTACACGGTGGCTTCGGGACTCTACGGGGTAGTCTGGACGGATGTGTTTCAGGGGTTCCTCATCTTTGGAACGATTCTTTTTATTTGCATCATGGTTTTTACCCAGGTGGTGTTACCGGACGTCTTTCAGGTTTCCATGCCCCTGCGGGACGGTGGATTCATGGCGCTGGAAACCTCAAAGACCGCCTGGACCAGTGTGGTGCCCAAATGGCATCTCAACATTCCCGAACAATCCAGCTATTCCATTTACAATCTGTTTGGAATCGCCATTTTATTTTATCTGTTTAAGGTCACCATCGAGGGAAGCGGCGGCACCAGCGGTTACATGATTCAGCGCTATTTTGCGGCGCGCAGCGACCGCGAAGCCGGTTTGCTCTCTCTCTTCTGGACCTTTTTGCTTTCTTTCCGCTGGCCCTTCATTATGGCCATTGCCATGCTGGGAATCTCTTACGGCGCTTCCCACGGCGTGATCGGCGATCCCGAACGGGTGCTCCCGGTGGTGATCGACAAAATGGTGCCCATTGGTATTCGGGGATTTTTGGTGGCCGGTTTGATGGCAGCGGCCATGTCCACTTTCGACAGTACCGTGAATGCCGGCGCAGCCTATTGGGTCAAGGATATTTACCAGGCTTACATTAACCCCAACGCCTCGGAAAAGACCCTCATGCGGCATAGCCGCTGGGCCTCCATTCTAATAGTGGTGCTGGGACTGGGATTTTCCTTACTCATTAAAAACATTAATGAGATCTGGGGCTGGATTACCATGAGCATCGGCGCCGGCATGCTAATTCCTCAGTTACTGCGCTGGTACTGGTGGCGGCTTAACGGTTACGGTTTTGCCATTGGAACGGTGGTGGGTATGGTGGCGGCGGTTCTGCAAAAATATTTCTTCCCCGATGTTCCGGAATATGTCTCTTTTGTCTGGGCAAGCGGAACCTCGCTGATCGGACTCATTGTTGGGACGTATTTAACCGAACCGACCCCGGACGATGTGCTGTTCAATTTTTACAAAACCACCCGCCCGTTTGGCTGGTGGAATCCGGTGCGCAAACGTCTGCCGGCGCACATTTTGGAGAAAGTGAATCAGGAAAATCGCCGCGACATCATTGCCACCTTCTTCGCGGTGCCCTGGCAGGTGGTGCTGTTCCTGACCGGGATGACCATCATCATGCGCACCTGGACCTCCTTCTCCTACCTGTTTGTCATTCTAATCGGACTCTCGGTGGGACTTTATTTCTTCTGGTTCCGGCACCTGTCCTCGGAAGTAAAGGTTGAGGAAAACGAGGTCTAAAGCGGATAGAAGAAAAGGGCGTAAGGACATAGGGTAAAAAGTGTGGAGGGACGGATGAATGGGAGGACATTGTACAATTTGGAGGAGATGAAGAACCGCAACCTGTTTATAATGATAGTAAAGATTTTACTGGTCTGGATTGTTGGAAAAAAGCCAGAAAGGTAAAATTGTTCTTTTTGCTTAAAGTTCTCCCTGTACTGCCCAAAGAGGAAAAGTACCATCTCGGTGGTCAAATTCGAGAAGCCTTGGTGAGAGTTACAGCCAATATTGCTGAAGGATATGGCAGGTTTCATCACAAAGAAGGGATTCAATTCTATATGTCCCTATATCCCATTGCCCCTATGCTTTTAAAATTCCTTATTGTCGCAGTACGAAACGAATATGAGACAGAGCATCTTAAATAAAACAATCGGATTTTGGAAATGGCGGTGGTTTGTCCTCCTCATCGTTTTAATTGAACTGGTCTTGATTGGATGCCAATCCCGTGGTAAGTCAAAGATCATCATCTGGACTTCTCTGCGTCCGGTAGAACGGCAGTTCCTACAGGAAAAATTACAGGAGTTTGGCCGCCGGTATCCGGATTACCAGTTCCGCCAGCTTTTTTACGCTCCAGAAGAATTGCGCACCAATTTCATTATTTCCGCTCTGGCCGGTAAGGGGCCGGCCCTGATTCACTGCGCCAGCGATTTTATCGGACCGCTCTCGGAACTGGAGGTGATTCTTCCCCTGGACACCCTTTTTGAAAAATCGTTTCTGGACAGTTTCCTGACAGAGCCGTTTCCGGCCAATACGGTCTTTCGGGGGCACTTGTACCAGATTGCCGACCGGGTGGGGAATCATCTTTGTCTGGTGTACAATAAAGAGATGGTGCCCCGGCCGCCTCAGACGATGTCGGAATTGATTCGAATGGGGAAGAAATTGACCCGCGACGAAAACGGCGATGGCAAACCGGATGTGTACGCGCTGGCCTGGAATTACACCGAACCGGCCTTTGTGGTGCCGTTCATCGGAGGATACGGCGGCTGGATTATTAACGAGCGGAATGAACCCACCCTGAACACCCCGGCCGTGGTCAAAGCCGCCCGCTTAATTTACGATCTGGCCAACAAATACGAGATTATTCCCAAAGAATGCGATTACGAAACGGCCAACGCCCTTTTCTTAGATCGCCGGGTGGCGATGATTATTAATGGTCCCTGGTCCTGGGGAACCTATTTAAAAGCCGGGATTCCCATCGGACTGGCGCGAATTCCAAAAATTGACGAGACCGGTCTCTGGCCCACCCCCATGGTCTTCCCGATGGGGTATTGCTTCAATGCTAACCTGAAAGGAAAAGATTTACAGGTAACGGTAGAATTGGTGAAATACCTGACCTCCGAAAAAGTGGAGCGGGAGTTTGCCCGCCGCTTTGGAATCATCCCCTCCCGGCGTTCCATCTGGGAAGATCCGGTGTTGAAAAACAACGAGCTGTTTCAACACGCCATCGACCAGATGCTGGTGGGGCGTCCCATGCCGGTGGTCACCGAAATGCGCTGGATCTGGGACGCCATGCGCCCGGCCTACCAGGGCATTTTTAATCATCAGATTTCCCCGGAAAAAGCCGCTGCGGAAATGCAGCGTTTGGCCGTTCGTTTGATCAAGGAGAATCGAGAGTGAAATGTTAGATGAAAGACGACAGGGCGCTAGGGGTAGATCAGGGTGAAGAATTGTTAAAACAGAGAAACGGAGAAACGGGGAATCGGAGATGTAAAGAAGGAAAATTTGTTTGTGAAAGGAAGTTTTAGAGCCAGTTTAAAGACTGGGAGGTAGTGATGGGGGAGCGGATTAATAGTTATCGGGAACTTAGAGTATTTCAAGCGGCAATGGATGCAACCATGGAAGTTTTTCAATTGACAAAAAAATTTCCCAAAGAAGAAAAATTCTCTTTGTCTGACCAACTTCGTAGGTCTTCCCGTTCAGTGTGCACAAATTTAGCGGAGGCCTGGAGAAAACGTCGTTACAAAGCTGCTTTTATTGCTAAATTAAACGATGCTGAGGCGGAAGCTTGTGAGACACAAGTTTCATTGGAAATAGCCAGAAGGTGTCAGTATTTAAGTAACGATATTGTAGAAGGATTGGATAAAAAATACGAGCATATTTTGGCTCAATTGGTATTAATGATTGAAAATGCAGATAAATGGATAATCAAGAAAAAATGAGAATGGACTATTTACAATCGTTTTATTTCTTCTCCGTTTCTCCGATTCACCGTTTCACCGGTTCATTAATGGGGGAAAATGGGCTGAAATGAATTCGCTTGTAGAAAAACCCGGAAGGACCAACAACCTGGCCTACCTCTACACCGCGCCGGCTATTATCATCATGAGCCTGGTGGTGGTGTATCCGTTTCTGTACAATGTGGTGATTTCCCTCTCCAATATGAATTTGACCCATTTTCGGGATTGGCGGATTGTGGGATTCCGTAATTTTACCGCCGTGCTTACCGACGGTCTTTTCTGGTACTTCCTATTTAAAACGGTACTCTGGACAGTACTGAATCTGGTTTTTCACGTCGGCATTGGGGTGTTTTTAGCCATTTTGTTGAACAAGAATTTGCGGGGAAAATCGGTTTTTCGCACCCTGTTAATTTTGCCCTGGGCGGTGCCCCAGTACATCACCGCCTTAACCTGGCGGGGCATGTTCAACGCCGAGTACGGCGCCATTAACCTCTGGCTGGATCGCCTGTTCCACCTCCAGATTCCCTGGCTGTCCACCGAATGGGGGGCCTTCACTGCCTGTCTGATCACCAACATCTGGTTGGGATTTCCTTTTATGATGATTATTGCCCTGGGCGGGTTGCAGAGCATTCCGGAGGAGTTGTACGAGGCGGCGGAGATCGACGGTGCCAGCGCCTGGCAGAAGTTTCGTAATGTTACCGCCCCGCTGCTGCGTCCGGTAATGGTACCGGCCATTATTCTGGGAGTGATCTGGACTTTTAACAATTTCAACGTGGTGTGGCTGGTGAGCAATGGGGGAGAGCCCTCGGACAAAACCCACATCCTGGTAAGCTGGGTGTACAAGGCGGCTTTTACCTATTTCCGGCTGGGGTACGCGGCGGCGTTCTCCATGGTGATTTTCCTGATTCTCTTTTTCTTTAGCTGGCGCTTTATTAAACAGACCAAAATAATTGAGAATATTTACGGGTGAGATTTGAGAACCGTTGCTAAAATGAAACGTAGTATGAAAATGGCGAAGAAACCAAGGGAATTAACGCTCCTTCAGAAAATCGGGGCATATGCTGTTTTAACGTTATTTACCTTATTCTCCATTTATCCCGTTTTGCGGGTGCTGTCCATTTCTCTGCGGCCCGGGAATCGCCTGCTGAGCAAGTCGCTGGCGATTATTCCCCCTGGTGCCACCGTGCAGTCGTACGTGGATTTGTTCACCAACCAGCCTTTTCTCCGCTGGATGGCCAACAGTTTGGTGATTGCCGCCGGAGTTACCGTTGTGGGGGTGGCGCTGGCAGCGACGGCCGGGTACGCCTTTTCGCGCTACCGTTTCAAAGGACGCAACGCCGCCATGCTGGGTGTTATCACCACCCAGATGTTCCCGGTTACCATGCTGCTGCTG
>JAJRXE010000320.1 GCA_024276455.1 Calditrichota bacterium | reverse complement strand
TTACTGGCTCAGCTGGAAAAGGCCGAAAAGGAACTGGACCGCTACCAGGCAGAAATTCAACGCTACCAGAAGAAAATTGAAAAACAAATCAAAAAGCAAGCGGGAAGCGCCCTGGAGAAATTGTTTAAATGAATAAAATCTCGCAAGGCGGTCTTGTACTCTGGCTCTCCGGTGTCAGTTAGAATACAAGAAGTCCCCTGTCATTCTGAGCCCCGATTCATCGGGACGAAGAATCTCTTTCGATCCTCTTCGTTTCCAGCAGGGCGGAGGGTTTAGCCAGACGGTCCGTCAGGTGGGGAGATTCTTCGCTTCGCTCAGAATGACAATAGAAGAAATCCCCGGCACTTTGAAATTGCCGGGGATTTTCGTGACCAATGGTTTCCTGTTCCCACCTTAATGTCCTTCCTTTTTCTGCTCCGGCACCCGGAATTTGTCTCCGGTGCTCTTCACAATTTCCCGGTACCACTCCATGGGATAGCCCGGATGGGTCACCTTACCGTGCTCGTCCTTGACGTTGCCGTCCAGGTATTTCCACAGCAGAAAGGTGAGCAGCTTTTTCCAGCGTTCCACCACCCGCTGACCCTGTTTCACGGAATATCGGGTGAGGTAATCTCGGGCCAGCTCCGGTGACTGTTTGTACAATGCCACGGCTGCCCGGTCAATCTCTGGCTGCATGGCCAGAAAATTGCCTTCCAGTTCCCGCTGCACTTTCTGGATGTCCACAATCATATCGCTGTAGCGGGAGTACGCATAATTGGCCACGAAATTGAACACCCACCAGGCCGATTCCCAGCTAAAGTGTTGAAAATCGGCCGTGCCCACCGCATAGGCCTTGGGAACCTCCCGAATACCGCAGTACATGGGGACGTACACGGTGCTGTAAGTGTCGTCCACACCAAACCAGAGGATGCCGCCGATGGGATCGGGCAGTTTGCCGCGCATTTGCGCCACAAAGGAAAAGCCGGTCTGCTGGGTGGAAATGGCCCGTTCGTTAAAATATTTCACACTGTCCACCGCCCAGGTGAGGGGACGCCAGCGGTAGGGCAGTTTAAACGGTCCGGCGCCGATGTCCTTGGTCATGTCCATGGGCGTGCCTTCGAAATGGTCGCGCATCAGTTCCATCACATCCCGCACGGAAAGTTTCTTTTCCGGTTTAATCCACAGCGGCAGGGGAGTACCATTGGGATCGCCCATCACATAATTCAAGTCGAATTCCATGGAAGGCGCCACCCGGTGAAACATGGCGTACACCCGCGCCTCGCAAAAACGCAATCCACCGAAATCCACCGGCGCATAGGTGTCGGCAAAGGAGAATTCTTCATCCTTGCCGTCGAACCAGCCTTTCTTGCGGGCAAAGGAAATCACGTCTTTGGCATAGAGGCAATTATCCGGATCGTTCAGGGGGAACTGCCGAATGCGGGCCTGATTGGCGTGGGCACTGATGTAGCCGTCCGGAATGCGCCGCGCCACCCACAGCGCCCCTTTCTCTCCCTTCCCTTTACCAATCATTTCCATAATCCACACTTCCTTGGGGTCGGCAATGGAAAACGATTCTCCCTCGCTGTAGTAACCGTATTTTTCCACCAGTTCGGTCATCACCCGGATGGCTTCGCGCGCCGTTTTGGCCCGCTGGAGAGCGATGAACATCAGACTTCCGTAATCCAGAATGCCTTCCGGATTGCGTAGTTCGTGCCGCCCGCCAAAGGTGGTTTCCCCGATGGACACCTGGTGCTCATTCATTAATCCTACCACCGCGTAGGTGTGGGGCACCTGGGGAATCTGTCCCAGGTAATCGCCGGTATCCCATTCGTAGATGTCCAGCATCTCGCCGGGCAGATGGTCGGACGCCGGAGTGTAGTACAGTTCGCCGTAAAGCACATGCGAATCCGCGGCGTAGGTAATCATGGTGGAACCGTCCACGGTAGCGCCTTTGGTAATCAGAAAATTGGTACAGGCTAGCGTGGCGTTTAAAACGCCCCAGAAAAGCAGGAGAAACAGGCCAAACATTTTATGGTGTGGTCGTAACGGCATATGATAACCCCTTTGTTTTTGTGGTATAAGTTCCCTCATTTTGAATGGGAAGTATAAAACCGCTCCGGGGTAAATGCAAAAGGAATTGAAAAATTCAGGGAGCAAAATGTTTTACAATAAAAAATATTTTCACCCGAAAATAAACTTGTTTTTACATTTCTGATAATATATTTTTTAAAAAAAGAGAATAACTTCGATGAATATTAACGATTTTTTGGAAGAAGTTCGCACGGCAATTGTAGTAGTTGATACCTCTTTCAAAATTCAATTTTTAAATTCCTACGCCCAGAAACTGTTAAGTCTCACCCACGGCGATCTGTTTGGTCAGAGCATCATCGATTTACACACGCCGGAAGCCCGCGAGAAAATCCGTAAAATGTTCCAGGGCTCCACGGTGAATCCGGATGAATATCCCATAATTCAGGTGTGGGAAGGGCCGGGAAATGCGTTTTTGTTGTGGGCAAAACTTTCTAAACTCTACGATCGCGAGGGAAAACTGGCTTACATCATCGCTATTTTTTACGACCTTTCATTCTTCACCCTTCACAAAGAGAATATCGATCACAAGATTGTTTACACTCAGCTGGAACGTATTCCTATTTACGAGAATCGCAAGATCAAACTTCTGGATGTGAATAGTATTGTCTACGTGAAGAGCACCGGGAATTATTCCACTATTTACCGGGACGATGGTCAGAAATTCCTCTCCACCATTCATTTGAATATTCTGGACGAGAAATTGCCGGGTGAAATATTTATGCGGGTGCACCGCAGTTACATTGTTAACCTGAATAAGATTGAAGAGATTATTCTGGAAGAAGGGCAAAAATATCGCCTGAAATTGCCGGATTACTGTAGCGAAGATCGCATTTACGTTAGTCGTCGAAAATACAACGAATTCCGCCGCCGCTTGATGCTTTAAAGTTCGCCTCCCCTGAATTTAAATAAATTCCGGAATAGTGAATATTGATACGGTATGTTCCTTCTGGGAGGGGGATCTTTACGCTCTTTCAATAACACTAAATGAAATATAATAACACGGTTAGCCGGGTTATGCCGTTCATCCCCCAATTTTAACCGTTTAAAAAATATTTATTCCTTCCGGGGAACCGCTATTGCTTGGCGGAGGATTATTTTTATTTTAAAATAGAAAATCTTAATGAAAGGAGGGTTGCACATGAAAACAGTTTTTGTGCACCCGGAGCGCTGCATTGGTTGCAAACAGTGTGAAATTGCCTGCGCTGTGGAACATTCCCAATCCAAAGACCTTGCCCTGGCCATTTGGGAAGACCCCCGGCCGGTACCGCGCATTCATGTGGAGGCGAGTCCTTATTTAACTACCTTTCCGAATAAGTGTCGGCACTGCTCTCCGGCACCCTGTGTGGAGATTTGTCCCACTGCGGCTCTGTACCGGGAGGAAGCAACCGACACCGTGAAGCTGCATCCGGAAAAATGTATTGCCTGCGGCATGTGCGCCATGGTCTGCCCCTTCGACGTGATTGTGTTCGACACGGCTTCCTACGACGGTAAGTACAAAATCATGAACCTGAAATGCGACCACTGTCCCGATCGGACCGAACAGGGGCTGGAACCGGCCTGCGTGGAGGTGTGCAAAGTCAGCGCTCTGGAGTGGGGCGATGTAAACGAAATTCTCAAAAAGGAACGGATGCAATTCAGCGCCAAGGTTTCCATGCTCATGCAAACCGGGGAACACGAGTTGACCCCGCTGCCGGAAAATCTGGAAATCTGGCGAAGCTGGCAGCGGCAGCTGTATGAATTGAATCAATCATAGCGTATGAGGAGGAGCAAATGGCTAAAATACCTGTTTACATTGATGAGAATTTACTGAACAAACGCACCACGGCCCAGGACGCCAAAGAAATGTTGAAAAAAGCGGCTTACGACGGGGTGGAAACGGTGTGGGACCGCCTGGAACAGCAACAGCCTCAGTGCGGTTACGGGTTGACCGGTTTTTGCTGCCGCAACTGCGCCATGGGTCCCTGCCGGATCGATCCGTTTGGCAACGGACCCACCAAGGGGGTGTGTGGTGCGGATGGAGACACCATTGTAGCGCGTAATCTGGGACGTTTCATCGCCGCCGGAGCGGCTTCTCACTCCGACCACGGTCGCGATCTGGTGGAGGTGCGTTACCTGGTGGGCGAAGGAAAGG
>JAJRXE010000319.1 GCA_024276455.1 Calditrichota bacterium | reverse complement strand
GGTGAAAAACGGAACTGGAATAGCCCAGAACCTCGGTTTTACGCCCAGCCAGGTAAACACTCTTTTCCAGAGCATTGCCGATAAAGTAGAGCAAATGGTTTCGCTGGGCGTTTCGCCGGTGTTACTGGTTTCGCCCCAAATTCGCCGGCATGTCCGCCGCTTTGTGGAATCCATTTTTCCCAATTTATTCGTCATTGCCTATTCGGAATTATTAACGGACACGGAATTAAAATCAGTAGGAGTGATTCGATATCCCGATGCAGGTTAAAAAATACATAGGCACTACCCTGCAGCAGGCCCTGCAGATGGCCAAAGAGGAATTGGGGGAAGACCTGATTCTGCTGGAATCGCGGGAAGTGAAAGGGGGAACCAAATATCCCGGTCGCAAACGCCTGGTGGAAGTGACGGTGGGAATCGACGACGCCAGTCCGGAAGTGAAACCCTGGTCGCCGCCGGGATTGGGCCGGAAAAAGGGTCGCCCGCCGTCACCGTCCGCGGAGGTGCCGGAAACCCCGCCGGCGCAGGAACCGCCTTCTCCCAACGAATTCAGTCAACTGGTGGCTCAAATACTGGATCGCAAGCGCCAGGATATCGACAAAGAAAAGCGAATTCTGGAAGAAATTGCCCGCTTGCGGGAAGAGATCAACAAAATTGCCCGTCAGCAGGAAGAGGGCGAAGACGAAAAAGTGCCACCCCGATTCCAGAGACTGTCCCATTTTCTGCAGGATTCCGGTCTCAGTGCCGAGCTAACCGAGAAGTGGCTGGAGGAGATTCGGAATTCGCTGGGCAAAGAAAAAGAGTGGCGGGACTCCGATCTGGTCGGGCAGGTAAAGCAAAAAATGCGCCCCTTGTTCCGGGCCTGGAAGGCGCCTAAAGTCTCCGGACAGCGACGAATTTTACTCCTGGGCTCCACCGGCTCCGGTAAGACCACCACCGCCATGAAATTGGCCGCCGCACCGGAATTTTTTGGGGGAAAGAAGGTTGGAATTGTTTCCACCGACTCCTTTGGAATTCCCGAACCTCTGAAAATTTTCACCCGTCTGACCCAGATCCGGGTGGAAGAAGCGCGCAACCTGGATGCCCTGCCCCTGGCTCTGGACGCCCTGAAAAACTGCGAGGTGGTAATTGTTGATTCCCCCGGCCGCAGTCCCTTCGCCCCCGATCACCTGAATTCTCTCGAAGCGTACATCCAGCGGGTGCAACCAACCGATATATTCCTGGTGTTGAGCATGACCACCGGAGAGCGCGATTTGTTGCTGGCCTGTGGTTTTTACATGTTAATGAAACCGAACGGAATTGTTTTTACCAAATTCGACGAAACCTCCCAGCCGGCCAAGGTCTTCTCCGTTTTGCAGGAAGTGCACTTGCCGGTGGTGGGATTTTGCAACGGAACCGGCGTGTTTTCCGATATTCATCCGCCGGAACTTGATTTTCTCTTTGAACAAATTTTCGACAAGGCGTAAGGAAGCGTGATGTTACAGAACTTTGGACCACGACAAATTAATCTGAAAGCGCGGGAAGCGGAAGATATGGCCCCGCAACTCATTGCCATCACTTCCGGTAAAGGGGGAGTGGGTAAAACCTCCCTCAGTGTGAATCTGGCTCTGCTCTTGCGCAAGGCCAAAAAACGGGTGTTGCTGGTGGATGCGGACATTCACCTGGGAAATGTGGATTTGATTATGGGGATTCGCCCTCGCTACACCGTGGCGGATGTGATTAAAGATGGCATTTCGCTGGAAGAGGTTATTACCCGGGCGCCCGGCGACATCGACATACTGCCGGCTTCCTCGGCGGTGTCGGAACTGCTGGAAATGAACGATCTGGTGATTCAGCGCCTTTCGGACGCCTTCTCCGCTTACGAGTTGGATTACGATTACATTCTGCTGGACACCGGAGCCGGCATCTCGCAGATTGTTATGTCGTTCGTTCTCTCGGCAGACAAAGTGGTGCTGGTAGTGACTTCCGATCCGGCCTCCATTGCCGACGCCTACGCCATGATTAAAACCATTCGTATTCATCAGCCCGATTTGCCCATTCTCATGGTGGCCAATATGGTACGTTCCGATGAGGAAGGCGAATCGATTTACAAGAAGATGAATTTGATGGTTAAAAAATTTCTCAAAAGCAGCATCGATTTTGGAGGAGTGATTATTCGGGACGATTTAGTGTCCAAATCGGTGAAATTGCAGCGCCCCTTTGTGATGGAATATCCGAATTCGGTGGCAACCAGCGCATTGCGATTGGTGAATCGCCGTCTGGTGCAACTACCCATTTTGAGCAGCGGGAAACGGGTGGCGCTCTTTCGGCGCTTCCTGGAAAACAGAAAAATTGAATTGAAGGGTACGGAATGAGCGCAATTTTTTACAAATTTGCTCTGCTCATCGCCATGGTTACCCTGGTGATGTGCCTGTTGAGCGGCATCAGCATTTTAACCAGTCTTTTCCGGGCCGGGGTCGTTTTTCTGGGAACCCTGTTCGTGATTGTGGTGGCCCTGTTTGTGTTGCGGTGGGTGGTCAATAGCCCCGCACCCCCATTAAACCAGGTTAAAGAGCAGAACGAAGTGAAATGAACGATTTTTTCGCAAAATTCGGTTTGAATGGGGAAACCCTGGTAAGGGAGTTCCTCAGAACCGGTGATGAGGCCATCAAAGAGAAAATTGTGCAGGCCTACACCCCGTTGTTGAAGTACATTGTGGGACGCATTGGTCTGCCTTCCGGCTCGGCATTGACCAAGGATGATTTGTACCAGTACGGGGTGATCGGTTTATTGAAAGCGCTGAGCAACTACAAACCGGATTTCGGGGCGGAGTTTAAAACTTATGCTTACAAACGTATTCAGGGAGAAATCATTGATGCCCTGCGTAAGGAAGGCATTGTGAGTCGGGATCGTTTCCAGCGCCTCCGGCAGGTAGAGCTAATGACCAACCGGTTGTTGGTGGAATTGGGTCGCGAACCATTACCGGAGGAAATTTGTGCCGAGCTGGAGATTAGCGAAGAGGAATACTACCAGGCTCTTCAGACCGCCCAGTTGCACTACACCGTTTCTCTGGAAGACAGTTTTTATGACGAGGATGGGAATGAGATTTACCGGGCGGACAATCTAACCGATTTTGAAAGTTCCCAGATTGAAGAGCAACTGCAGCGCACGGATTTAAAAATAAAACTGGAGCGCTTAATTAGCAACTTACCGGACCGGGAAAAGCTGATCCTGGCCCTTTATTTTAGCGAAGAATTGACCCTGGCCGATATTGGGCAGGTGCTGGGTTTAAGCGAAGCACGGGTTTCGCAGCTTTTGAACAAAACGCTGGTGGATTTAAAAGCAAAATTGCTCTAAAGGGCGGCCGAGAAAGCAGGAGAAAAAACGTGTCCTATTACACCCATCAATTTCGCAATTTTACGATTGTGGGAAATCTGGAAGAGTTGTTGCGCCGCTTCGAACCCGGTCGGGAGGTGCAGGGGCGCATTGTGCTGGAACTGGACGAAAACCACTATTTGTTGCGGATTATGGGGTACAACATGCTTATGGAATCCCGGTTGAATTTCCGCCGTTTCGACGAGGTGGTTTTGCGGATTAAGCAGCTTCATCCCCGACTGATTCTAGAGCTGGTGGATCAGGAATCCGATAAATACCGGGTGAAAACGGACAAAGGTCGTATTAAGGATTTAAAGGTGTGACCAACCGACGGTGCCGGCGATGAAGAAAAAAAAGCTCAAATCGGTGTCAGACGGGAATCCGATGAAGGAGCAAATGGTCAGAGAGAAGCCGGCTTCTCGCCCAAACTCCTCCTACGCTACCATTTTGAAGGATTATTCCACCACCATTTTAATTCTGGAGCACATTTCCGATGCTATTTTTATTTTAAATGCCACCGGACAAATCGAGTACGCCAACCGGGCGGCCACGGAAATGTTGCGCCTAACTCTTGCTGATCTGCGTGGTCACAATCTTGAACGCTTCCTGCTACTGTCTGAGAATCCCGAAGAGCTGGAACTGGAAGAGGCAGCGCAGAGTTTGCTCCAGAGTATTAGCGAAGCCGGTTTGCACGATCTGGAAGGGTATCTGGTCAATGGCGAATATGTGGTGCCGGTAATGCTCAGTTTTGGGCCGGTGCGGGATGGCGAAGGTCGGGTCCAGTACATCATTGCGAGTGCCAAAAATGTTTCCTTGCGCAAAGGCCTGGAGCGGGAGCTCAAACGGAAGCAGAACTTGCTGTTGAGCCGCGACCGGTTGCGATCCCTGGGAGAAATGGCGGTGGGCATGGTTCACGAAATCGGTCAACCCATTACGGCCTTGAAGCTGAACCTGGAATTGACCCGCGCCATGTTGGCGGGCAGCGCAAATGGAGAGGCGGAGATCGATCTCAAGTTCGAGAAAATGCTTTCGTTGGTGGAAAAAATTAGCGCCATTATCGAGAAGTTTCGCCTTTTTGCCAATCAGGTGGACGACAATACCATCGAGCAAGTAGATTTGAACCGGGTGTTGGACAATGTGATGAACCTGATTGCCTACGAGCTGGAGAAGCGCAAACTAAATCTGGTGTGCAAGGGAGATGAACAACTGCCCACTTTTTCTGCGAATCCCGTAAAAATCCAGCAGGTGTTCTTAATCATTTTCGATGTGTTGTGGGATTATTTCGACCACGGGGAAGATTCGTTCTCCGGGCGGAAAACGAGAGAGGGGAACATAGAACTGGTGTTGCATGCGGAGAAAGCGAAATGGATTCGGGTGGAATTCCGTTTCGGCGGATTGGGGAAAAACGCACTGGCAGCGGGAAGAAAAGCGCGCACGCCGGTTGGGGCGGAGGAACAGGACATTCGGCTTTCTCTGGTCAGCGAAATCATTAGCTCCCTGGGAGGCGACGTGCGGGTTAAACGGGGAAAAAGTGGGGAACAAACCATCGCGATACGCATTCCGGTGGATCAAAATAACGAGCGGGCCCAGTTACTTAACCTGATTGAATTGTTACATTCCCGCTAAGCCGGGGAGGAGAGACCATGGTTCATCTGGAAAAGCTCGCTTCAATTTTTCAGATTTTTACCCAGGCGAATGCCGCTGAAAATTCCGAAGAAATGATTTTTCGGGCCCTGGAAGCGGTGATTCCTTTCGATTTTGCCTCTCTTTTTCTGGTGAACCAGAAAACCAATGAACTGGAAATGAAGGCCAATCGTGGGGAAGTAGTGGTGGATCTGGCCAGCGAAATGTCCTTTGTCTGGCGCGGGGGATTGTCCGGATTTACCCTTTCTCAGAAGAATCCCATTGTGATTCCCTCTTTTTCCCGTCCCCGGGAGAAGCGGGCGGCCGATTTTAATTCTTTCCTTTCCCTGCCGCTGCGCCTGGGAGAAGAGCTGGTGGGGGTGTTGAATCTGGGGCATCGGCAGGCGGAGACCTACCGCAAAGACGAGGTGGAGCAGTACCAGCTGGTGGCTTCTCAGATTGCCTTGGTACTGGAATTTTTGCGCCTTAATCGTGAAAAAGGAGGAAGCGTCAAGGCCGGGAGGTCTTTGCCCGGTAAGGAAGCAGAAAAAAAAGACTCTCCACCCTGTAACGAGCGCGACCGGGAAATCCGGGAGTACCTGGACATCATCGACCAGCTCTGCAACGTGTTGCCACTAATGATTGACACCCGCAATGTAAAAAAAGCCAAATTTGCGGTGGAGAACATTCACAAAGCCGCCCGGAAAATTGGGGAGTTACTGGAAGCCTGAAATCCGGGGAAAGGGTTGAGGCAACCAGACCCATTGGAGTCCCAAAGGGACGACAGAAAAGGATTGCGCCGGCGTGAAGCCCGTCTGGCTGGCGCACAGCCGGACAGGCCGGTGCCTACCTACCCACCAATTTTCACAAATGAATTCAGAATAAATCCAAAACAAATCGCCCTGTCGCCCATTCACCCATTCTCCCCTTCGCCTCGTCTCCCCGTCGGCACGCCTGCCCATTACCTCCATTTTTACCTGCGAAACACCTGAAAACATGCAGCCAAAAAAATAAGCGTCCCGCCAGGGACGCGGTGAAAATAGCCCCGGATGAAATCCGGGGAATCGAGGAATGAACCCAACCCATCGGAGTCCCTTCAGGGACGACAGAAAGAGCGCAGGCGTGAAGCCTGCGCCTAGCAGGAAAAATCCGGAGGATTTTTCAATGACGTCCAGGGAGGGACAAATGACCAATGACCGAAAATAAGGGACGATTTTTCAGTATCATTCCCACTGAACTTATATTATATTTGCCAGTTATTATTAAAAATGCAGGAATACAACACAGGTTGAATAAATGATTCAAATTTTAGATATAGAACCAGGAAGTATTGCCGCCGAATTGGGCATTCAACCTGGAGCGGTACTGAAGCAAATCAACGGAAAAGAGATCGAGGACCAGCTGGACTATCGTTTTTACGTCTCCACGGAACAGGTGGAGGTGCTGGTTGAGCAGGAAGGCGAAGAAATCATCTTCGACATCGAAAAAGATCCCCAGGAAGACCTGGGACTGGTGCTGGAAGAGATGAAAATGCGCAAGTGCGGGAATAAATGCATTTTCTGTTTTGTGCACCAGACCCCCAAGGGGTTACGCAAATCCCTCTATTTTAAAGATGAGGATTACCGTTTCTCCTTTCTTTACGGCCATTACGTGACCCTGAGTAACACCCGGCGGAAAGACCTGGAACGCATTGTGGAGCAGCGGCTTTCGCCCCTTTACATTTCCGTGCATGCCACCGAGCCGGAGTTGCGTAAACATTTGCTGGGAATTAAGCACGACGATTACCTGTTGCAGAAAATCCGCTATTTAACTGAGCACGGGATCGAACTGCATGCCCAGATTGTGCTCTGTCCCGATTTGAACGACGGCGAACATCTGGATCGCACCATTGCCGATCTCAAACAGTTTTATCCCCATTTACGTTCCATCGCCATCGTCCCGGTGGGATTAACCCGCCACCGTCGCAACTTACCGGAACTCCATCCGGTGACCAATGAATACAGTCTGCGGTTAATGGAAGAAATGGAAGAACGTCGGCGGGCGCTAAAAAAGGAGCTGGGCAGCTCTTTTGTTTATCTCTCGGACGAGTTTTACATTCGCACCGGACAGCCGGTGCCAGACGATGAATATTACGAAGGGTTTTACCAGTTGGAGAATGGAGTGGGCTTGACCCGCCATTTTATTAATCGTTTTCGGGAAGAGTTGCCGAAATTTCGCAGGCGTTTCCCGCGCAAACGGCTTTCGCTGGTGAGTGGAGTGCTGGGAAGCGAAGTGTTGAAAACGTACATTTTGCCGGAACTGGAACCGGTTGCCGAAGGGAAGGTAACCCTGCACCGGGTAATAAACCGTTTCTGGGGAGAGGGAATTACCGTCGCAGGACTGCTGGTGGGACAGGATATTTACCAGACCCTGAAAGAGGAACCGCTGGGGGATGTGGTGGTGCTGCCTCCCCGGGTGCTGAACCATGACGGCCTGTTCCTGGATGACTGGACGGTGGAGGATCTGGAGAAAAAATTGGGTAAACCGATCTACGTGTTCCCGGACAGCTTCCTGGAACTCTTCGATCGAATCCGCCGCGGTGTAAATCAGGAACCTGGGGATCGTTCCGCTGTACATTATGTGGCGGAGCAAATGAAAGGTAAGCGCTCCCTGGGAACTTTGAACGGCGAGTGAGTTTCGAATAGCGGGGAAATTTCGGGAGGAACGGAATCGTAGCAACAGAATCCATCGAAAATCCAGAAAAATAGCAAATTTTATTACGGAAGGTTAGTAAACCGGATTACATTAATCGAGGAACGAAAAGAAAACGATGAATATTCCTATTGTGACCATTGTCGGAAGACCTAACGTTGGGAAGTCCACATTTTTTAATCGCATCATTCGCAAACGCGAGGCGATTGTGGATGACCAGCCGGGAGTTACCCGGGATCGCTTGTACGCCAGCACTGAGTGGACCGGACAGCCGTTCATGCTGGTGGATACGGGAGGTTATTTACCTAAAACCAACGACCAGATTGAACAGGCCATTCGCGAGCAGGTGGACATCGCCATCGAAGAGGCGGATCTGGTGCTGTTCATGGTGGACCGCGCCAGCGGCGTTACCGAGTGGGACGCCCAGATTGCCGAAAAATTGAAAAAAGCCGACAAGCCGGTACTGCTGCTGGTCAATAAAGTGGACAACGAACTGCTGGAGGCGGATGCGTACAATTTTTATTCCCTGGGACTGGGAGATCCCATTCCGATTTCGGCGGTGCAGGGAAGAATGATTGGCGATGCGCTGGATCGGATCGTCGAAAAGCTTCACGGGGTGAAGATTCCTCCGGTAGACGAAGACCGCATCAAGCTGGCGGTGGTGGGGAAAGAGAATGTGGGTAAATCTTCCTTCGTGAACACCCTTCTGGGACAAAATCGTTCCATTGTCACTCCCATTCCGGGAACCACCCGTGATCCCATCGATTCGCCGCTGAACTACCGCCAGCGTAAATACCTGCTGATTGACACGGCTGGCCTGAAGCGCAAGACGAAGGTCAAAGAAAACGTTTTGTTCTACAGTCAATTGCGTACTCTGCGGAGCATTCAGCGGGCCGACGTGGTGCTCTACTTCATGGACGCCACCGAGGGACCGACCCGCCAGGATATGCGCATCATCCACGAGTGTGTCCACCAGCGTAAGGGCATCGTCATTGCTGTGAACAAATGGGACCTGATTCCCAAGGAAACCAATACCCTGAGGGAATGGGAAAAAGCCATGAAAGAACGGCTGGGAAGCTACGCGTACATTCCCATCGTTTTTACTTCGGTGGTTAAGAAAAAACGGCTCTACAAATTGCTGGATGTGGCAACCGCCGTGTACGAAGAACTCCACAAAACCATTCGCACCAGCGATCTGAACAAAGCCATGCTGCCGATCGTTCAGGAGAATTCAGCACCGGCAGTTTACGGAAAGGAAATTAAAATCAAGTACATTACTCAGATTCGCAGTAATCCGCCGGTGATTGCTTTCTTCACCAGTCACCCGAATTTGATTAAAGAGAGTTACAAGCGCTTCCTGGAACGTAAAATTCGGGAGCTGTGGGGCTTTACCGGGGTTCCGTTAAAGCTGGTTTTCCGGGAAAAGAGCAAGTAAGCCTGCCAAACGAGGGATTTTTGGCGCAAGATTACCGGTGTAATTCGGGAAGTGGACCGCCTGGGCAGGTAAAATAAAATTTGTCTGGACGTTTTGAAATTGCCTTATTGACCCTTAATTTTGGCAAAGGAAATTTGACAAAGTAGAGGATTGAGTGGTTAAAGGTAAAGATTGGAATTTAAGCTCTCGATTCATTGCTGCGGTGGGAGGGGGATGGCTTTTTTTATTTTTGATTTTCGGAATGTCCCGAGCCGCAGGTGGGTTGAGCACGAAAACTCCCCGAAAATGCGACTTTCCGGCGCTGATTCAAGCGGCGGTGAATCCTCAATCGCCGGAGTATCCGGCCTTTCTCAGTCTGAAAGAGCAGGCGCTTTCCACCGTACGGGTTTCGCAGGTGTACTATTCCCCCTCCGGGCATTTTGCCATTTATTACGAAACGACCGGGTACGATTCCATTCCCTCGTATGATCGGAACCAGAATGGTACCCCGGATTATCTGGAATTTGTAGCCCGGGCGTTCGATCGGGCCTGGGAGGTGGAGGTCGACAGCCTGGGTTTTCGTCCCCCGCCGGATTCCCTGGGAAATCCTCGCACGGTTTACCCGGTCTATTGCCGGCGCATGTACAGTTACGGCTCCACTTACCCTATTTACGAAATCCCGGAGCTTCCCGGAAACAATTACGTTTCGTTTATTCAAATTAATACCAATTTCTCCTTTGTGAATTATCCGAACACCCCGGATCCGATGGTGCGAGACAGCATGGCCATTGCCGTGACGGCCGCTCACGAATTCAATCACGCCCTGCAGCTGGGCTACAATTTCTGGCTTTCGGATGGCGGGTTCAGCAGTGTGGAAGACATCTGGTACATCGAGAGCTCCGCCACCTATATGGAAGAAGTGGTGGCGCCGGCGGTGAATGACTATTTAAACTATTTGCCCTCTTTCTTTCAGAATCTGGATCGGCCGTTGGACGAATCCACCGGTTCTTTCCAGGATTACGGAAAAGTTTTGGTGGAAATCATGCTGGGCGAACTGTACGGAAAACAAATCACCCGGCAGGTGTGGGAAAAAATGCGCGATTACCGGGCGATTTGGGCTCTGGATGCGGTGCTCCACTCTCTGGACACCAGTTTGCCGGTTGAACTGGCTCGTCTTTCCCTCTGGATTTACTATTCCGGAGCCGAACGCACCATTCCCGGGGAATTTTTCCCCGATGCTGCGCTCTTCCCGGCCCTTTCCTTCCGCCAGGTGGCTCCGGTGGAAGATTTTAACCAGGAGGTGCTGCTGGATTCCCTGGAGCGTTTGGCCTTCCGCTACTACTCCTCGGAACTGCAGGTGGGTAGTCCGGTGCGCGCCATGTTGAATACCTCGACGCTGCAATCCCAGAAAATCAGCCTGTTCTTTGTCGATCGCACCACCATGAATTTTGAGCTGGTACCGGCCGGTACCCCGGTCTCGTTCTCGCCAGATCACTACCCGGCGGGGTTCGATCTGGCGGTAGTAAACGGAATTGCCGACGATTCTTCCCGCGTTTCCTACCGGATTTCCATGAATCCCCAGCGGGAGACCGGGAACGAATTGGTCGTGTTCCCTCAGCCGTTCAAGTATTCCCCGGGCGGCGGGGGGTTAAAGTTCTTTAACGTGCCGCAGGAAGCCCGCATTTACCTCTTTTCCAGCAACGGGCAGCTGCTGAAAACCCTGAAGAACGAATCCAACGGCTCCTATTTACAGTGGGATTTAAAAACAGAGACCGGGCAGGAAGTAACCAGCGGGGTGTATCTTTACTATCTGAAATCGCCTGAGCAGGATGAAAAAGGAAAGTTCGTAATTATTCGTTAAGGAACGGACCCGTAAAATTTTCTTCGCTGGTTTCGAATTCTTCGTTGGAAGTGTGATAAGTTACGCTTACATTTTTAGAGCGAGTGAAAAATACCCGGAGAAAATGAATATCGCTTTTTTATCGGCTCTCATCAGTTTCCTCAGCCTGGATACGACCGTGGCGTTCCAGGTGCTTATTTCCAGCCCCATCTTTGCGTGCCCCATTATCGGTTGGGTGTTGGGCGATGTCCAATTGGGTCTGGAGATGGGGTTTTTGTTTCAATTGCTCTGGTTGGCAAAAATTCCCGCCGGCAGTGCCACCGTACCGGAAGGCAATCTGGCCTCCATGATTGCCACCGCCATTGTGGTGATGAATCGCGATTTTAGCTATGGAAACAGTCTGTTGACGGTGACATTTCTTCTCTGCATATTCATCAGTCTGGCCGGGGCGGGCATTACCCTGGTGTACCGAAAACTAAATGCCCATTTCCTGGACTGGTTGGTTCGCCAGGTGCGCAAGAATCAATTTCGGTTTCTTTTCTGGATCGAGTTGTTGAGTATTGTGGTTTATTTCTGGTTGCTCTTTTTGCTGACCTATCTGGTGTTTTATTTGGTCGAGCCAAAGTTACTGCTGGCGGCGGCAAAAATTGGGGCACTGTTCGAGAAGCAATTGGTCATCATTAAACCCACTATTTTTGGTCTGGGTGTGGCCATGGTGCTGCCCCTATTGTGGGATGTGCTCAAACACTGGAGATCGTCTGACGCATGAGTGGCGAAAAGGAAAAACAAGCGAATGTTCAAATCAGCCGCTGGGACCTGTTTCGGGTGTTCCTGCGCAGCTTCTTCATGCAGTCGGTGTGGAATTTTCGCAGCCTGTTAAGTGTGGGGTTTAGTGTTTGCCTTTTCCCCGTCATCAAAAAACTATACCCGGACCTGGAGAGCAAGCGGCAGTTTCTGTTACGTCATTTGAGCTTCTTCAACGCCCATCCCTATCTGGCTTCTTACGCGCTGGGGGTTTCCATTCGGTTGGAAGAAGAGGCCGCCCGGGGAGAGGAACACGCCCGGGAAATGCTGGAGCGGGTAAAAGATCTGTTGATCGGCCCGCTGGGGGCCACCGGGGATCTGCTCTTTTGGGGAACGATTAAACCGGCCACCCTTGTTTTCGGCATGGCCGGGCTGGTACTGTTTCATTCACTTCCCCTAAAAATTGCAGTATTGGTAATGGCTTTTCTTCTTTACAATGTGCCCCACTTTTATTTCCGCTATTTCGGAATTGTGGAAGGGTACCGATTGGGAGTGGAAGTTTACAAGGTGGTGAGTCAACAACGTTTTGAAAAATGGCGCCGCTTTTATGCCGTGTTGCTGTTGGGTTCATTTCTGCTCCTTATCTCCCTGTACGCTCTGTCCTTATGGCGCCAGAGCGGAACAATTTTTCTGGCCATGTTTTTAACCATTGGCTATGCTTTAGTTTTGAAGAGAATTTACGATAATTTTTACCTCCTTGGGGTGGCTACGGTATTTTTTATGGTACTTTTTGGAATTTTGCTCATCTAACCAAAAAACGGTAGGACTAATGATACAAAAAGAATTTACAATTAAAAATAAATTGGGGTTGCACGCCCGTCCTGCGGCAATTTTGGTGAAAACGATGGGTAAATTCAAGTCCGAGGTCAAAATTTCCAAGGATGGGTACGAAGTGAATGGAAAGAGCATAATGGGGGTCATGACCCTGGCTGCCGAACCGGGAAGTAAAATTCTGGTGACCATTGAAGGGGAAGACGAGCAGGAGGCCATGGCTGCCCTGGAAGATTTGATCGAGAAACGCTTTTTCGAAGAATAACCTCCCTTTTTGGCATTAAAACCTGCCTGACATATGCGAGTGCAATATTTTCACGAAATTTCCAACAAATTGGTGCTTGAATCAACACCCTGAGGAATCCTCATCGAAATTTATTGTTTCTAATACATTGATTAATCGTAATTTACAAATAATGTACTCTGGAATAAAATTCGGCATCTTATTTGCAATAAAACAGTTGTAAGTGGTGAAATGGATTTCGTAGAGTTTTAAACAAAACACAGGGATGTAACATGAAGGGGACTTTGACAGGCACACCGGAAAAATCAATTCAACAGATTGAGGAACACTACAATAATATTTTATCCTTTATTCGAAGCCGTTTAAATATTATTGGTACCTCGGCTTATTTACTGCAGTCCAGTTTTAGCCAACAAGATTCGGAATTATCCAAATACATCCACCGGATACATAACGAAATCGAGTCAATCCGTAAGGTGTTGAATATCTGAGAGAGGGAATTCATGGAGAAGCAAGACATAAAAATCCTGGTGGTGGAAGACGAGGAGATTATTCGCAAACTATTCCAGCAGTCGTTCCAGCACTGGGGCTATCAGGTGGATACGGCCGAAAACGGTAAAATCGCTCTGGAGAAATTCCGCCAGAGCGAGTACCACATTCTGGTAACCGATTTAAACATGCCGGAATTGAATGGGCTGGAATTATTGAGCCGGGTGAAAGATAAATGGCCCTTTGTCGAGGTGGTGGTAGTAACTGGTTTTGCCACCGTGGAGAATGCTCTGGGAGCCATGAAAAAAGGTGCCTACGATTTTATTTTGAAGCCGGTCAATCTGGAATATGTGCATTTTACCATTGACAAATGTGCTCAGAAGATTCTTTCCCAGGCGGAGAATGCCGAACTGCGCCAGGTTAACCAGCAATTACGGCAATTGAATGAGCTCAAGGACAAATTCCTTTACATCACCAACCACGAAATACGCACCCCATTAACCATCATCAAGGGCTATCTGGAAATCCTGGAGGCGTTGGTGGATCAAAGGGATCCGGACGTGGAGGAAACGGTGCAGATTCTCAAGGAGACCACGGAAGATCTGGTGGACATTGTTGAGCGCATGCACATGCTGGGTGATCTGGAGAAGTCCAGCCTGGCAGGTCGGGTGGAAGTGTTCGATGTGAAAAAATTGCTGACCCGGGTGTACCGCAGTGTCTTTCGACTTTACGAATCCCGGAAGATTGAATTGCGGGTTCTGGCGGACAAGGGAGCATTGTTTGTCCGGGCCGATCGGCAGCAGTTAAATTTTGTGTTCCTGGAGTTGTTACAGAATGCCCTGAAATTTTCTCCTGATGGCAGTAAAGTGGAAGCCCGTCTGGAAAAAAAAGGAGAGGAACTTCACTACACGGTGAAAGATAACGGAATCGGCATTCCTTTTGAGAAACAAGATACGATTTTCGAGAAATTTTACGAAGTGCAGGATTCCACGAATCACCGGACTTCGCGCAGTGAATTTTTAGGAGGCGGTTTGGGGATTGGATTGAGTCTGGTGAAAGAAATTGTTCAGTCCATGGGAGGGAAAATCCTGGTAACGAGCGAACCGGGAAGCGGCTCCACTTTTAAAGTCATTTTGCCCATTACAGTTAATTCGGAAGTGGGGGAGCAGAACGCCTCGCGCACAGCCGCTCAATCCTGATTCCTTAATCGGGCAAGGGCTGTGTGCCCGCGGAGGTGGAAAAAACCGGGCGGTTGTTTTTGTTTACAGGCTGGTTCACACGAGTTAAATTAATTCCTGAATATTTTTTACCGCTAATATTGGATTTTCGCCAATGGCGGTTTCATCGGAAAGGACAATCCCGCTGGCTCCTTGCTGACGAATCTGGTACAGATGTACCACCTCGCTGCGGGTGGGATCGGGAAAGAAGGTCAGATGGTGGAATACCTGTCCGGCGACGATCGCCGGTTTTCGCATTTGACGGCAGGCCCGAAGCGTCTTTTCCTGCCAGGGACCGAGCTCTTTTAAGGGAAGAAGAGTGCCCAGATCGCCCCGGCAGTACCACACCTCGTCGGACGCCTGAATAATCGGAGACATGTTTTTTAGCGCCTCGGGACGTTCGATTTTAGCCGCCAGACGGGGGTGGTAATCCATTTCTTGACAGACCTCACGCCAATGCTGCAATTCTTCGCCATTTTGCACATAAGAAATGGCCAGGAAATCCACCCGATATCGCCGGGCTATTTCAATTTGCCATTTTTGCGCCTCGATGAACAGTTCCGGAGCAAGCCATTTGTTGCGAATGCTGATGCCGCTGCCGGAACGCAGGATTCCGCCTTTGGTGACTTCGGCCGTCAGGCGCTGGCCGTTTACCCGGACAACCTGCATTTCCAGCGAGCCGTCCTGCAAAACCAGAACGTCGCCCGCTTCGGCGGTGGCAAAAATTTCCCGGTGGGGGAGGGGAAGCAAGGGAGCAGAAGTTTCGGAACCGGGCACGAAATCCACCTGTTCCCCGTTGGCAAGCCGACGGGGAGCAGACAATTTTCCGATTCGCATTTTGCTTCCCTGTACATCCAGGTAAATGCGGTAATGGTGACCGGAGAGCTGGTGCTGAACAAATTCCAGGTAAGTTTGCAATTCAGGGGGAGAAAGGTGAGAGCCGTTCAAGCGAAAATTGGTCTGTTGTAATTCCTGGCAGGTTTGCAAAAATTCCCGGGTTAAACTGGCCGGTCCGAGCGTACTGATGATTTTAAAAGCTTCCACAAAACGCCCCAGGCTTCGTTGTTGTTCACACCTTAAAATGAGATTTTTCTTCCCTCAAATCCAGTGAATTTTAGAATTCATCCGCTCCACCTTTAAGGAGAGGTCCTGGTTGAATTTTCTTGCAGGCTGCCAGGAAAAAAAACGGGCTAACAGCCTGGTGAAGCCATTAGCCCGTAAAAGCCCGTTTAAACCCGGTGGATTATTCCGCTTTTTTCACTTTCATGGAATCCCAGATCATGTAAATACACAGCAGCACAAACATGACGAAGCCCAGCGCTTCGGCGCCCCAGGATTCCGTCCAGAGCTTATAAGATTCGCCCAGTGCGTTAACGATGGTCCACTCGTTGCCAAACATTTGTTTTCCAAAGAAAATAATCAGAGCGGAGACCACCCCCATGATGGCGCCGCCGGCAATGAATCCGGAGGCAATCAGGGTGCCTTTTTCCCGACGGGCGTTATTCAGCGCTTCGTCTTTGGAGCGGGTGGAAACCAGGTAAGCGATGAATCCACCAATCAGGATGGGGGTATTCAGGTGAATCGGTAAATACATGCCCAGAGCGAAAGCCAGCGGAGGAACGCTTACCATTTCCAGAATAATGGCCATAAAAATACCCGCCAGGTAGGCCAGCCAGGGAGCCGGCTGGTTGGACATGAGCGGTTTTAAGACGGCCGCCATGGCAGATGCCTGTGGTGCTTCCAGGCCGCCGGGACCAAAACCGTAGGTTTTGTAAAGCACTAGAATCACCACCCCCACCGAGGCGGCGGCAAAGAGAGTCCCCAGGAATTTAAAACGTTCCTGAGTGCGCGGCGTGGTTCCCAACCAGTAACCGATTTTCAGGTCGGTGATGAAACCGCCTGCCATGGAAAGCGCGGTGCACACCACCCCGCCAATAATCAGGGCGGCCAGCATGCCGTCTTCGCCGGAAAGTCCGACCCGTACCAGAATCACGGAAGACAGGATCAGGGTCATCAGGGTCATCCCGGACACCGGGTTGGTCCCCACAATGGCGATGGCCCGGGCCGCTACCGTGGTAAACAAAAAGGCGATAATGGTTACAATCAGCAAGCCCACCACCGCGTGACCAATATTGTTCACCACGCCCAGAGCGAAGAAAAGGAAAATACCGAACAGGGTGAGAACCAGCAACGTAACCACCCATTTCATTCGAATGTCCAGCTGGGTACGGGGAACGTTGTTTTCTTCGTGGGCCAGTTTACCGCCAAAGATTTCTTCTTTGGCCAGTTTAAAAGCGCCCACAATGATGCGCCAGGATTTAATGATGCCGATGATGCCCGCGGCGGCAATTCCGCCAATACCCACGTGACGGACATAGTCGTAGAAAATTTCCAGCGGCGCCATTTGAGAAATGGGTTTGGTGGATTGTAAGATCGGTTGGGGAATGTACTGACCGATGAAATAAACAATGGGAATCAGTACCCACCAGGCCAGGAAGGAACCCGCCGCAATAATCATGGCGTAGCGCAGTCCCACAATGTAGCCCAGGCCCATCACCGCCGCTCCGATGTTAAGGCGAAATTCCAGCTTTACGGAATTTGCCAGCGCCTTACCCCAGCCGAAAACCGTGGTGGAAACCACCTCTTTCCAGGCTTCAAACGCCGACACAATGAAATCGTACAGTCCGCCCACAGCGGCGGCTTTCAGCAGAATTTTGGCCTGCTCCCCACCGGATTCTCCGGCAACCAGGACTTCCGTGGTGGCGGTGGCTTCCGGGAAGGGAAATTCTCCGTGCATGTCTTTTACAAAATATTTGCGGAAGGGAATGAGAAACAGAATACCCAAAAAGCCGCCGAACAAAGAAGCCAGGAATATCTGGTAAAAACTGGCATTTAATCCCAGGATGTAAAGGCCGGGAATGGTAAAAATGGCTCCGGCCACAATGACTCCCGAAGCTGCGCCGATGGACTGAATAATGACATTCTCCGAAAGAGAATTCTTACGTTTCAGGGCTACCGAAAGCCCCACGGCTAAAATCGCAATCGGAATGGCTGCTTCGAACACCTGTCCGATTTTCAATCCCAGGTAAGCAGCCGCCGCGGAAAATAAAACCGCGTAAAACAGTCCCCAGAATAGCGAATATGGGGTAACCTCCGGAAGAATTTTGTCCGCCGGAACAACCGGAACATATTCCTCCCCTGGATTCAGTTTCCGGTAGGCATTCTCCGGTAGGCCGCGCTTGGTGGTTTCCATAGAGTGTCTCCTCCTGTCTAACCGTTTACTTTTCCTTTTTACAACCTGCAGAACTGCCAGGTTGAAAATAAAAAACCGCCCCTAAAAAGTAAAGGGAATTTTCAGAGAGGCGGGAAAGCCGGGGATTTGGGGCAAAATTGTAGGTGATAAAGGTTCGTTTTCTCGAAGAAAATTTCTGTAGGACGGGAAATTGGCTTTGGCACAAATTTTTCGTTGCCTGAACGGGAAAAATGAAATAAAATTAACAGACAAAACGCTGAGTGAAAAATGGAAACGAATACCCACTCTCAGGAAGCAACCTTTGACTGGAAACTGTTCTTTATTTTGTGGGGTATGGTCATAGGGGGAGTTATTGCCGCCATTCCCTTTTCTTTAACATTGCAGGCGGAGAAATTGAAAACCGCTCAACTCCCTCTGCCTCTGGAACTGCTTATTCCGATTCAAATTGTTGCCAATGCGCTTATTTTCGGATTATTCACAGGTCTTGGGCTTTACTTGGCGCCCAGAGTCGGGTTGGGGTTGCCCTTTTTATCCTCGTTAATTCGCAAAGAGAAACCGGCTCAACCGTTTCGTCCGGTGGCCCTTCTGGCGCTGGTGATCGGCGTTTTGGCCGCCGGGATTATTGCGGCACTGGACCTTCGGGTTTTTAGTCTGGAGGCCCATTTTAAGGCGCTGGCTATTTCTGTTCCCGAGCCTCCCACGCCGCCGCCCTGGCAGGGCTTTCTGGCCGCTTTTTACGGAGGAATTGCGGAGGAAGTCTTGTTGCGTCTATTTCTGCTGACCCTGTTGGGATGGCTGGGCTGTTTGATTGCGCGCTGCCAAGCGGCTACCCTTCCTTCTCCAATTTTCTGGATCGCCAATGTTCTGACGGCGATCCTCTTCGGCCTGGGCCACCTGCCGGCCACCGCTGCCATGGGCATTCCTCTGGACACTTTTGTGATTATTCGCGCTATTGTGCTAAACGGGATTGCTGGACTGGCTTTCGGCTGGTTGTACTGGAAGCACGGTCTGGAGAGTGCCATGGTGGCCCATTTTAGTGCCGACATCGTGTTACATGTTTTCCTCGCTTTTTAACATTAGGAAGAGTGCCAATCGAATTGGACTAAACTTCAACTCAATTTTTCGGAGGTTATTATGAAAGAACGTCTCTTGAGCAAGATTCTGGCAATACTGATTTTCGTTTCCGGTTTTTCGATTGTAGCGGGAGAATTGACTCCGCAGGAAAAACAGTGGCTTAAGAGAGCCTACCGGACGGAAAAGAATGGCTGGATTTTTCTGCACATCGAAGGGGAGCCCTTCGAGCGCGGATTTCAGCGGGGGTATTTAACGGCAAACGAAATCGAGGATTTTTTCAATACGTTAAAATACACCACGGAATTTACCACCGGGAAAAGCATTGATTATTTTGTGGACGCGGCGGCCCGAATGCTCGGTGACAAGGTCCCGGAAGAGTATCAGCTGGAAATGAAGGGAATGGTGGCCGGTGCCCGAAAGGCTGGCAAAGAGGTCACTTACGAGCAAATGTTGCTGATGAACGGGTTCATTGACATTGTGGAGTACTGGTGGCCGGTTCAATCGCAAAAAGAGCGAGTGGGCGAACCGGGTTGCAGCGCCTTCATCGCCACCGGCGATGCCACGGCGGACGGACAAATCGTCATGGGGCACAACTCCTGGTTCTACTACGACATTCTACGCTTTTGCAATGTGGTGCTGGAAATTGTGCCGAGCAAAGGACACCGCATTCTCATGCAAACCTGGGGCCCCAGTCTGTACAGCAGCACGGATTTTTTCATCACCAGCGCCGGATTGATGGGCACGGAGACCACCATCGGCGACTTCGAGGGGTACAACGAAGACGGGGTGCCGGTTTTCGTCCGGGCGCGCAAAGCCATGCAATACGCCAACAATATTGACGAATGGGCCCGGATCATGATTGAGCGGAATAACGGGGCCTACGCCAACAGTTGGCTGCTGGGGGACGTGAACACGAACGAAATTGCCCGGCTGGAATTGGGATTAAAATACCACCGCCTGGAGAAGAAAACGAACGGTTATTTCACCGGTTCAAACGTAGCGGAAGACCCGAAGATTTTGCGGCTGGAAACGGAGGCTACTTACGACGATATTCGCGATTTTTCGGTGGCGCGACGGGTGCGCTGGAATCAGCTCATGCAGCAATACTACGGTAAAATTGACGTGGAGATCGGGAAGAAAATGCTCGCTGACCATTACGATGTTTACCTGGAGAAAGAAACACCCAGTTTCCGCACCATTTGCGGTCACTGGGAAGTGGACAACGGAATGGTACCGACCACCTGGGGATCTTTTCTGCCCGGCGGAGCCCTCGACGGCAAGGTGGTGGATGCCAAAATGCTGAAAAAATGGAAAATCTGGGCGCGCTGGGGACATCCCTGCGGCACCCCCTTCAAGGCGGCGGAATTTTTGCAAAAGCATCCGCAGTACGAATGGCGCCGACCGTACCTGAAGGACATTCCGGCGAATCCCTGGACGATTATGCCGGTGGAGTAATCTGAGCTTTTTAGGTGGGAGATTTCCGCGCTGGACAGCCCACCCAATTGGGCAGTTTCCTCCTGACGCGTGTTTATCTGAAAGCGATTTGACGGGATGGCGGTTTTACAACAATCCCCAGCGTTTACGCAGGAACCATTCCACCGAGAGCACCAAAATCAGCAGGGCCAACCAGGTCAGGCTGGTCCAGAGTACTTTTTCATGTTTTACCAGTTTCTCGGTGGGATGGTATTGCAAAGCAGGGAAATGTTCGATGAATTGGCGCACGTTCCAGAGCTCCCCGCCGCTCTGGCGAGCTATCTCCTGCATGAGGGGGTAATCGGGACGCAAATTCTGCATCTCCAGCTCCAGCGGCTCAACTACAAATTTCCCCCGGCGGGTTCCCAGCGTTTCTTCCCCCCGGCGAGCCGTTAACCGGTAAGTGTAGGTACCGGGCGGCAACCCGTTTACGGCATAGCGGTAAAAACCGTTGAGGGGAAGCAGGACGTCCTTTTCCTGGTAGTCTTTTCCCGCAATCTGAATCTCCACTTCCGCGTCGGTAACCTGCCGGTAAAGGCGGTCGTACACCTGGCCGGTGAACCGGACTGCCTCACCCGCCTGGAATATTTTTTTTACCGGTTGGATTTGAATCCGTTGCAGGTCTTCCCGATTTACCAGCCATTTTAAACTGTGTTCCAGAAATTGGCGGAAGAACTGCTCCCGTTGGGGATCGTCCTGCAGCAGGTAATGCCACTGATACACGTTGGCGCCCGCCAATACCAGACTTTTCACTTCTCGGGAAAAGTTGGCCACCAGCAACGGGAAGTCGCCGGGAGTGGTTAGTAGCACGGTGCCTTCTTTTCGCCATTCCAGTCCCTGATTCAAAGCCGCGATGGGCGGTAAGTCTTGCCAGAGTCGTTTGTTTTGCTGGGCATCCTCGTCCAGGCGCACCACCGGATGGTATTCCACCCGGGGATTCAATTGCACCGGAAGCTTCTTCCCGGGCAACAGGAACGATTTCGCTTCCAGGGGAAGGTATTTGCCAAAGGCGCGACTAAGTGCCTTCAAGTCGCTCCATTTTGCCAGCACCATAAACAGAGCGGTGTGATTTTTTCGTACGGCGGCCGCTAACAGGTCCAGATCGCCGGCGCGGGTCTGGCGCGTCGGAAAACCCAGCAACAGGAAAACGTCCTGGGAATCCGGACGAGCCCGGGACAACTCGCCTTCCAGGTAACGGCCTCCGGGGCGCTGGGTGCGAACCCGGAGTTGAATTTCCGGAATTTCCTGCAAGGCGTATGTGAAAGCCCGCTGATCGAAGGAAGGCTGACCGCTGAGCAGAAGCACCCGAATCTTATTTTTGAGTACTTTCAGTAAAAAGCTGGAACGGTTGTTTCGGGCAGTAAGCTCTCCGGGCAGGGAATCGAGCTCCACTGTGTAGCTCCATTCGCCCGGGCGGGCGGGTAGAAAAGTAAGGGAAACCCGGCGTTCGAAACCGGATTTCGCTAATTCCACCGTTTGCGCCGCCAACACCTGCTTTCCCTGTCGCAGCCGAATGGTTACCTTCCCGGCGGGAAAGCCTTGCTGAAAAATGCGTACTTCCAGGGGAACCTCTTTGCCGGCGTACACAATGCGGCTGACCCGCAGGCCGGAAATTCGAAGGTCTTTTTTAAGGGCGGTGTCTCCCAGCAGTACCGTGTAAATGGGAACCGAACTGCGTCGTGCCACCTCCAGGGGGATGATGCCGCGGTTGAACTGTCCGTCGCTGAACAAAAATATCGCCTGGAGGTTGCGATTCCCCAGACTGTCCAGCACACTTTGCAGAGCCCGGGCCAGATCGGTGCCGGGTTGGTTGAAATGCAGGGTGTCCCGGTTGGGATGGAACGGTTGGAGCGATGCGCCGAAAGAGAAAAGATCGTAGTGCAAGCTGTCGCGATTGGGCAGGCGTCCCAGCAGAGCCACCACCGGCTGGAGGGAATCGCCCCGCAGCCCGTAGGCATCGCGAATGCGCATACTGCGGGAGTCGTCCAGCAAAACGGCCACCCGCGCCGGTTCCTGTTGGCGGTAAAACAGATTCAACGCCGGCTTCAAGAGCAAAAACAGCACGGCCAAAAGGGCCAGAGCGCGCAAACCGGTGAGAATCCAGCGGCGCAGAGGGGAGAGAGGCGGCAAGGTTCTCCGGTAGTAGAACAGAGCCAGCGCGGTCAGAATTAGCGCCAGCAGGAAAAAGACCCAACCGGGGAGAGACAATTTTAGGATCACATTCTGAATCATGAACTCGCTCGAATTGTGCCGGTTAAACTTCGCGTGAATCCTGCGGCGGATCGCCCAATTTCAGGGCCGGGTAAGCGTTTAATTCCAGAGTACTGCGAACGCCCCGCAAAAGGTGTTCTCGCCCGGCCCGGGCAATCATGGCGGCATTGTCGGTGCAATATTTCAGGGGTGGAAAATGCACCTGTAAATGGAATCGTGCCGCTTCCTCCTGCATCCAGCGGCGCAGCAACGAGTTGGCCGCCACCCCACCCGCCAGCGCCAAATGGCGGATTTGAAAAGTCCGGGCGGCTTCCACCGTTTTCTTAACCAACACTTCCACCGCCGCCTGCTGGAAGGAAGCGCAAATGTCGTTCAGGTGTGCCTGAACTTGCTGCTCGGAGCGTTCCTGTAAAAAATTAAGCACGGCTGTTTTCAAGCCGCTGTAGCTAAAGTCGAAATTGCCGTTTTTCATCATGGCGCGGGGAAATTTCACGTAATCGGGATCGCCGTCTGCCGCCCGGCGGTCAATTTCCGGCCCACCCGGGTAGGGCAGTTTCAGCAGCTTGGCCACTTTGTCAAAGGCTTCGCCCACCGCATCGTCGCGGGTCTTGCCCACAATGCGGTAATTCAAGGGCTCGTTTACCAGCACAATCTGGGTGTGACCGCCGGACACCACCAGACACAGGAACGGGTAGGGAATTTCCGCCCCATCCAGAAAATTGCCGAAGATGTGTCCCTCAATGTGGTTCACTCCCACAAAAGGAATGTCCAGCGCCATGGCCAGCCCTTTGGCGTAATTTACTCCCACCAGCAAGGCGCCCACTAACCCGGGACCGTTGGTCACCGCAATGGCCTGGATGTCGTTTAGCTCCAATCCGGCATCCTGCAACGCCTGATTGACAATGGGCACAATCTTGCGCAAATGGGCCCGGGAAGCCAGCTCCGGCACCACCCCGCCGAATTGCAGATGAACCATTTGAGATGAAATCACGCTGGACAGCACCCGGTCTCCCTGAATAATCGCTGCGGATGTTTCGTCGCAACTGGTTTCGATTCCCAGAATGAGCTCTAATTTTTCCGTCTGTCGGTTCATACCGCTCCTGCAAAATTGTTCCGTTCAGCCAGAAATATATCGTAATTTCAGGCGCTACGACAGCCCAAAGTGAAAAACCTGAGAACGAACCACCGGGTTGGTTTGTTCGAAATGCCCCGTCCGCCTCGATGGGAAACGCAGGGAAATTGAAAAAACCGGAACGGTGCGGTCTCGGCATGTCTCTGCCGCCTGGTTTTCCCCGGCGAGGGGGCAGGAGATTCAAGAGGAAAGATTTCGGGAATCCGGTTGACATGGGAATTCCCACGCATTACCTTTGCCGCTGATGAGCGGAAAATTGAGCAAACGTCTGGAGAACCGGGGAAAACGGCTGTTAAACGCATTGCTGCTGAAACTGTTGCCTCGTCCGGAGGGTTCCCAACTTCCCGAAAATTTCGGTAAAATTCTGGTGCTGCGATTGGATCAGCGTATTGGCAACGGTATTTTGCTGTTACCGCTGTTGCGAGCCATTCGGGAAAGTCGGCCGGAGGCGCAGATTCACCTGGTGTTGCACGCCCCGGTTAGTCGGTTAATTGAAAACTACACCCGCGGTCTGGTGGACGTGTTCTGGCGTTACGATCAGGCTCGTTTGCTTGCCAATCCCTTCCGGTTTGTGCAATGGGCCTGGCGCTTGCGCCGGGAACGTTTCGATTTGATTTTGAGCAGCCACAATCCGGACAATTTTTCCCTCTCCCAGGCGTTGCTGGGACGCTGGTGTCGTCCTAAACTGCTGGTGGGATTCCGCTGGAAAGAGTCTCCGCAATATTACCATCTGGCGGTTCCCTCTTCGGCAGAGAAGCACTACAGCGACGCTCAACTGGACCTCTGGCGGCAGTTCGATCCCCACGTGAAACTGCAATGGGGCGGTCTGGAGGTGGCGGAGCCTCTGGTGAAAGAGAAATTTGCCGAATGGAACCTTTCTTTTCCGGAGAATCGCGCCCTGCTCTGGCTGGGAGCCACCGGCGACAAGGTAATCCCGCCCCACCTTTTAGCTTTCCTGTACGAACAGATTCGCAAGCAGACCGGGTTGGAGGTTCAACCGGCGCTGGGACCGGCAGACCGGGCGTTGCTGGAACGCCTTCCGGGCTGGATGCGCGAGAAAACGGTGTTGTGGAACCGGGATCTGGAAGACACGGCGGTGTTTTTCCGGGCCCATCGGCTGTTCGTTTCCGGAGACACCGGTCCGATGCACCTGGCGGTGGCGCTGGGCTTGCCCACCCTGACTCTCTTCGTCAGCAGCAAAATGGAACAGTACGGTTACCACGACGGGGAACACCATTTTGCGCTCCGCTTGTCCGGGACAGAAGCAGACCGGGAGCAAATTCAGAAAACTCTGCGCCGGTTGGCCGGGAGGGTGCACCATGAACATTGATGCCGGCGCGGTGAAAAAACTTCTTCTCATCCAGCTTCGCGCCATTGGCGATGTGGTGCAAACCACCGCCGTGTTGCCGCTACTGCGCCAGACCTTTCCGCGGGCGCAAATTCACTTCCTGACCGGGCCCGGAGTGAATGAATTGCTGACCGGGCTGCCGGAACTGAACAAAGTGCTGGTGTACCCGTACGCTCCCCGGGAAACGTTGGGGGTGATTAAATTCTTACCCACATTACGCCGGGAACAGTACGATCTGGTGATCGATTTTCAGGGGACCCCCGGCACGGCTCTACTGAGCTACTTTTCCGGGGCGCCGTGGCGGTTGGGATGGGAAATCCGACACCGTCGTTGGGCGTACACGCATCGGTCCCGGGCAAATCGCAAGCGGGAGTATGTGGCTATTCAGAAATGTCGCCTGCTTCAACCGCTGGGAATCGAAGCGGTGAATACGCGCCTGCAGGTGGCGGTATTGCCGGAAGCGCTGGAGACGGTGGAACGGTACTTCAGCGAGCAACAGATTGACCCCCGGCGCCTACTGGTCAACATCTCGCCCAAAGGGAAGCGCCCGGCGCGTCAGTGGTTTCCGGAAAAAATTGCCCGCTTGACTGATTTGTTGGTGGAAAAACACCGGGCGCAGGTGTTTTACAACTGGGCACCGGGGGAACGCGATGCGGTAGAAGCTGTCGCCCGGCGGGTAAAAACGGAGGTGCGCGTACTGCCCGGCTGGTCGCTGGCCACTTTTGCCGCCTTTCTCTCGCGGGTGGATTTGCATTTCTCCTACGACAACGGTCCCAAGCACATTGCCATGGCGGTGGGCACGCCCACGTTGAGTCTGTTTGCCACCGATCCGCCGGAGCTGTGGAATCCGCTGAACGATCCTGATCACCCGTTCCTGGAAGCCGACGTTCCCTGTAAACACTGCGGCTTGCGGGAATGTGACTTGATGATTTGCATGAAGGCGATTGAACCGGAAGATGTATTGCGCAAAATTGAACAGATTCCCGCCCTGCAGGGAAAACTGCTTTGGCGTTGAAATGGATTTGGAATCTTTTGTGCGAAAACCGGCGCTCCAGGGAAAACTCGTTTTTTGTATTTTCTCTCCGGGGGGATAAGGCGTTGGGGCAAATTGCAAGACCCGATTGCTGGAAAGCGCGACAAACCGGAAGAAATTGTGATTGGAAAAAAATCTGGGAGTTAAAACGTTAAGAGTAAGGAAGCAGGATTTTTTAGAGATTGAAGGTTGCGTATGAGTTCTGAACAGAAAACCTTGCGTATTCTGGAAGTGTGTTTCAGCCAATCCGGTGGTGGCCTGGAGCTGTACATGGCCAATATCAGCGACCAGCTGCGGCGGGTGGGACACCGGGTGTGGAGCATGGCGCCGCCGGGCAGCTTTCTGGAAACGCGGTTGCGGCGTCAGCAACTGGATTACCTGCCTTTACAACCCCGTCTCGGTTATCTGGATGTGTTTACCGCCCGTCGTCTGGCGGCGTGGCTCCGTTCGAAGGAAGTGGACATTCTGCATGCCCATCAATCCCGCGACCTGAGCACCCTGATTCTGGCCAAGAAACTGGCCGGACGGGGTAAGGTTGTGTTTACCCAGCAAATGGAATCCAGCCGCAAGAAAAAAGACCCCTTCCACCACTGGGTGTACCGCAATCTGAATGGTTTAATTGCCATTACCGAGCGCATCAAACGGCAGGTGGAAGAAAACACCCCGTTGCCGCCGGAGCGGGCTTTTCGTCTCTACTACGGCATCGATCTGGAGCGTTTCCGCCCGAATCCCCCGCAGCGCCAGCGCACCCGCCGCCAATACGGCATCGCGCCGGATGAACTCGTGGTGGGCATTGTGGGGCGGCTGGAAGAGGGGAAAGGACAGCATCTTCTGTTGCAGGCCGTTGCACGGCTGAAAGAGTTGTTGCCCCGGCTGCGGGTCATGATAATTGGAGGCGAAACCATTGGACAAAGCGGGTATCTGGACTACCTGCAACGTCTGAGCCGGGAGTTACAGCTGGAAAAGCGGGTCATTTTTACCGGCTTCCAGGAGGACGTGCCGGCCGTGGCGGCGGCGCTGGACATTGTGGTGCTGGCCACCAAAAAGGAGACCTTCGGGCTTTCCCTGATCGAATGCATGGCCCAGGAAATTGCCCCGATTGGTACCGACGCCGGCGGAGTGCCGGAAATCATTCAAGACGGCGAGAACGGTTTGCTGGTACCGCCGTTAAACCCGGATGCGCTGGCGGCGGCGCTGGAACGCCTCATCCTGGACGAGGCCTTGCGCCGTCGGTTGGCCCAACAGGCCCGGCGCACTGTGGAAGCCAGATTTGATCTGCGCTGCCATCTGGAAGGGTTGGAAAAAATATTTTATCACGTGCTAAACGCCTCGTCTTAAGCTATTTTTGGAATGAACAAAAACAATGGAATATTGAAATTCATGACCCGCAAAATGGAGAATGTGGAGAATATTGTTCAGGAGTTGCTCAAAGGAGATAAGCGGATTCTTTCGCGCGCCATTTCGTTGGTGGAAAACGAAAGCGAGCTGGCCCCGGATATTTTGAATCGCCTTTATCCCCGAACCGGTCGGGCCGTGCGGATTGGGATTACCGGTCCGCCCGGAGCGGGGAAGAGTACCTTGACCTCCAAGATTGCCCGCCTGTACCGCAAGGCAGATAAAAAGGTGGGCATCATTGCCATCGATCCTACCAGCCCGTTCAGCGGCGGTGCAGTGTTGGGCGATCGGATCCGCATGAGCGAGTTAACCAACGATCCCGGGGTGTTTATTCGCAGCATGGCTTCCCGCGGGAGCCTGGGAGGGCTTTCTAAAAGCGCTCAGGAAGTGGCCGATCTAATGGACGCCTTTGGAATGGACGTGATTCTGTTCGAAACGGTAGGGGTCGGTCAGGGCGAGTTGGATGTTGCCCGGGCGGCCG